>NZ_JACNDD010000037.1:0-46130 GCF_017351395.1 Pseudomonas sp. FW305-28 | reverse complement strand
TTCTCTGCGTTGCCCGAATCCGCGCAATAAAAAACGCCCCTGGTCCCAAGACCAGGGGCGTTTTTTTGTCAGGCGCGAAGGTTACTTCGCTTTGACACCTTCAAACGAGACGTACAGTTCGACCGCGTCGGAGGTTGGACCCAGGTCTTTCTGCTTGCCGAAGTCCGAACGCTTGATGCTGGTGGTGCCTTCGAAGCCAGCACGGTAGCCGCCCCATGGGTCCTTGCCTTCACCCAGGAAGGTGGCCTTGACCACGACCGGCTTGGTCACGCCCAGCAGGGTCAGGTCACCGGTCACATCGGCGGTTTCCTTGCCATCAGCGTTCTTGCCAGTGGACTTGACGCTGGTGGAAACGAAGGTGGCCTTGCCGAATTTGCTGGCGTTCAGGAAGTCAGCGCTGGCGATGTGCTTGTCGCGCTCGGCGTGGTTGGTGAACACACTGGCGGTATTCACGTTGAACTCGATCTTGCTGGCTTCAGGCTTGGCGGCGTCGAAGCTGAACTTGCCGTCGATGTCCTTGAAGGTACCGGTGATGTAGCTATAGCCCAGGTGGCTGATCTTGAAGTCGACGAAGGCGTGCTGGCCTTCCTTGTCGACGACGTAGTCGGCAGCCATGGCCTGGCCGGCAGACAGCAGGGCAGAACCGATTGCCAGGGCGGCGAGCGTCTTTTTCAACATGCTTTCTATTCCTTTGGAGTCGAGGTTGAACATCAGGCTTGGCGCCCCAGCATTCGCTTGAGGGTCGCGTCACGGTCGATAAAGTGGTGTTTCAATGCTGCCAACGCATGAAGGCCGGAAAAAATGACCAACGCCCATGCCAGGTAGAAATGAATCTCACCGGCGACGTCTGCCTGATCGGGCAGTCCGGACACCAGCGCGGGTACTTCAAACAGGCCAAACACCGGAATCCCGACACCGTCTGCGGTGGAAATCAGGTAACCGGCAATCATCACGGCGAACAACCCGAGATACAGTGCGCTATGGCCAAGCTTGGCGCCGACGCGGGTCAGGCGGCCATAGGTTGGCAGAGTCGGTGGTGGCGGGCTGACAAACCGCCAGATTACCCGCAGCAACATGACCGCCAGCAGCACCAGGCCAATGCTCTTGTGCAGGTCCGGCGCGTCTTTGCGCCAGGTGCTGTAGTAATCCAGGCCGACCATCCACAGGCCCAGGGCGAACAGCCCGTACACCACCAGCGCAACGCCCCAGTGCACAGCGATACTGACCCAGCCATAGCGAGAAGAAGAGTTGCGAAGCTGCATTGCTCATATCCTGTAAAAACTGCGATCAAGACTAGCGAGTTATCTATCGATTTAAAGCGGAAATTTTCGCTTTGAAATATCGAGAAATACGATCATCAGTCTGGAGGGGGTGGGTTAAGGAAAGATTAAAGGGGAAACGGTGGTGATGGCGACCGGTGCAAACAGCGATCGCGTGATTGAAAGGGCCCTATCGCAGCCTGCTCACGGCGCTTTTTTGCCATGAAGCATGTGTGCTGGGCCCTCCCCAGCTCTAATATCCTAGGATAGCCTGACAGTTGATGTACTAATTCACCGAGCACTCGGGCTTGTATGGATCCATCGTGCACTTGTATGCCAACTGCAGATCTCTTTTTGGGATCATCGGAATCCTCAAAGGATCCCGGCATTCGCCATAGACACACCCAGAAAGTACTACCAACGCAACCATCGCTATTAGGATTTTCATAAGCGCTCCAGTTTTTTAGGAGCCTAGAGCCTATGACTGGTGCGCTCTATCACTTCCATCCTGTTAATGGGTGGGAAGTTTCCGATATATCGCCGCAGCGTGTAAGAAGTTAGCGCTCGTTGCACAACGCCGGGCTCTGGGTGACAGCGTCAGTACACGCCTAATGCAGGATAAAAAAAGAGCAGCCCTTGGGCCTTATGCTGCTTACTTAAGAAAAGCGATGAGCCCGTGGCGAGGGAGCTTGCTCCCGCTTGAGTGCGAAGCGCTCACAAAAAGGGGCTGCTGCGCAGCCCAGCGGGAGCAAGCTCCCTCGCCACAATGATTCAGACAAGCCTTGAGCGAACAGTGCTAGACCCTTGAGCCGCGCTTTTCGCCAGGACGACTACTGAACCTTGGTTTCAGTGGTCGTCGCCGGCTTCGCCGCTGGCTTCTTCGCCGGTTCGGTCTTTTTCACCGGGGCCTTGGCCGGGGCTTTTTTTGCCGGGGTCTTGGCTGCCGGTTTCTTCGCCGATGCTTTCTTGGCAGGCTCGGCTTTTACCGGGGCTGCGGCCTTAGGCGCCTCTACCGGCGCAGGTGCCGGCACAGGTGCTGGCGCTGGCGTCGGTGCTGGCGCTACCGGCTCTGGCGCCTTGACCGGCTCCGGCTTCTTGTCGTCATCCGAGCCACCGAACAGGTTGCTGAAGAAGTTGCCCTTCTTCGCCGCCACCGCACCGGCAGCGGCGGCTGTCGCGGCGGGAGCGACCTTGGCCGGTTCGAACGACTTGCCGGCCGCCAGGTCTTCAACCTGGCTGGCAGCCCGCTGGCCGCTGCGCAACGCGCCTTCCAGGGTGCCCGGATACAGGGTGTCGGTGTGTTCGCCGGCAAAGGCTACACGCTGCAACGGTTTTTCCCACAGACGCCAGTACTTGCTGATCTGGCCCGGGCCAAAGGCCAAGTACGCGCCGCCCGTGGACGGGTCGGTGCTGTAGCGGCGGATTTCATAGCCGGTGAACGCGCCACGGGCCTGTGGATAAAACGCGTGCAGACGGATCAGCACCTGATCGACCATCTGCTTGTCGCCGAAGGCCTGCATCACCCGGGCGTTGTCGCCGGACAGATTGATGACCACGTTGGCGCCGCCCTTCATGGCCGGCTCGATCCACATCATGCCCAGGCCGGCGTTGCTGTAGATTTCGCCCGACATGCGTGCCTTGCTGTCCCAGACGGGGGTCTTGAACTTGAGCATGATCTGGTCGCGCCAACCGTAGTTGGTGCCCTTGATCGCGCCTTGATGCTGGGCGTCCAGGGCCGGGGTCAACTGGATCTTGTTCAGCGCCCGCAACGGCACCGCCAGCACCACGTAGTCAGCCTGGTAACCCACGCTGCCGACCTTGACGGTCACGCCATCCTTGTCCTGGGAGATGGCCGACACCGGCGAGTTGGTCTTGATGGTTTTCAGTTGCTTGACGAACGCCTGGGCCAGGGTCGGACTGCCGCCGAGCAGGCGCGAGGCCCGCAGGTCGCGGTCGGACACGCCACGATAGACGCGGTTCTGCTGGGCGAAATACAGCAGCGACAGGCGCGAAGGTTCGTCATAACGGGTGCGAATCTCCTGGTTCACCAACTGACGCGCCGTGGCCGGCAGTTGTAGACGATCGAGCCAGTTGGAGACGGTGATCTGGTCCAGCGCGTGCAACGTGTTATTCGCCGCCGGGTTCTGCGGGTCTTCGATGGAGCGCGCCAGGTCGTCCAGGGTGGTTTCGTAGCGCTTGAGGGCTTCGGCGGTGGCCGGCTGCTTGGTCGCCAGATCGGCGGCGGTGAAGTAGGTGCCGTCGATCAGGTAGCTGGGGGTACGCACGAACTCCGGGGCCGGCGTGGTGCTCAGCTTGAAGGCCGAGACGTATTTGTTCAGCACCGGCTGCGTCTTCTCATTGCCGATCCACTCGCTGGTGGCCATGCCCGAGCGACCGCCCAGGTCCGGCTTGGCTTCCAGCAGCGTCACGGCCCAGCCTTTGTTCTGCAGCTCATAGGCCGCGGTGAGTCCCGCCAGGCCGCCGCCGATGACGATGGCCGTCGGTTGTTTGTCCTTGGCCAGCGCCGAAACGCTGAACAGCCCTATCATCACCAGCGCACAGGCGCGCAGCCAACCAGCAGACATTCAACGAACTCCGGATTAAACGTAGGAAATTTCAGCTTTCGAGCCAGGCGGCTCTCGGTTTTTCGAGCCAGTCGGCTCAGGGAACGGCGAAGAATACGACAGCCATCAAAGCGCCGCCAGCGGCGTCTATCGCCTCGCGCAAAGTCGCGTCAACGACACAATGGGTTGTCCCCAGGGCCGCCATTGCATAGGCTTGCGCGATTGTTTTGCCCGCGCCCGCCGCGAGCCGCCTCGAGGAGACTGTAAATGGGCCTGAATAACCAGTGGATGCAACGCGACCTCGCGGTGCTGTGGCATCCCTGCACCCAGATGAAAGACCACGAACAGCTGCCGCTGATCCCCATCAAGCGTGGTGAAGGCGTGTGGCTGGAAGATTTCGAAGGCAAGCGCTACCTCGATGCCGTCAGTTCCTGGTGGGTCAACGTGTTCGGCCACGCCAACCCGCGCATCAACCAGCGCATCAAGGACCAGGTCGATCAGTTGGAGCATGTGATCCTGGCCGGCTTCAGCCATCAGCCCGTGATCGAACTGTCCGAGCGCCTGGTGAAGATGACGCCCGAGGGCCTGACCCGGTGCTTCTATGCCGATAACGGCTCGTCCTGCATCGAAGTGGCGATGAAGATGAGCTTCCACTACTGGATCAATCGCGGCCGGCCGGACAAGAAACGCTTCGTCACCCTGAGCAACAGCTACCACGGCGAAACCATCGCGGCGATGTCAGTGGGCGATGTGCCGTTGTTCACTGAAACCTACAAAGCGTTGCTGCTGGACACGATCAAGGTGCCGAGCCCCGACTGCTACCACCGCCCCGAAGGCATGGGCTGGGAAGAACATTCGCGCAACCTGTTCGCCGCCATGGAGCAGACCCTGGCCGAGCACCACGACACGGTGGCGGCGGTGATCGTCGAGCCACTGATCCAGGGTGCCGGCGGCATGCGCATGTACCACCCGGTGTACCTGAAGTTATTGCGCGAGGCATGCGACCGCTATGGCGTGCACCTGATCCATGACGAAATCGCCGTCGGCTTTGGCCGCACCGGGACAATGTTCGCTTGTGAGCAGGCCGGTATCACACCGGATTTTCTCTGTCTGTCCAAGGCCCTGACCGGCGGCTACCTGCCGCTGGCGGCGTGCGTGACCACCGACGAGGTCTACAGCGCGTTCTACGACGACTACCCGACCCTGCGCGCCTTCCTGCACTCCCACAGCTACACCGGCAACCCGCTGGCCTGCGCGGCGGCCCTGGCGACGCTGGACATCTTCGAAGAAGACAACGTCATCGAAAACAACCAGGCCCTGGCCCAGCGCATGGCCAGCGCCACCGCGCACCTGGCCGATCACCCGAACGTCGCCGAAGTGCGCCAGACCGGCATGGTGCTGGCCATCGAGATGGTCAAGGACAAGGCCAGCAAAACCGCGTATCCGTGGCAGGAACGGCGTGGCCTGGCGGTGTTCCAGCATGCCCTGGAGCGCGGTGCATTGTTGCGGCCGTTGGGTAGCGTGGTGTATTTCCTGCCGCCGTATGTCATCACCCCCGAGCAGATCGACTTCCTCGCCGAAGTGGCCAGTGAAGGCATCGACATCGCCACCCGGGACAAGGTCAGCGTGGCGGTGCCGAAGGACTTTCACCCGGGCTATCGCGATCCGGGCTGACGACACGTTTCTCTGTGGCGAGGGAGCTTGCTCCCGCTGGGCTGCGAAGCGGCCCTAAAGAAGAGCGGGCGCTGCGCACCCGAGCGGGAGCAAGCTCCCTCGCCAAAAAAGCTCCCCTGCAGCAATGTCGAATTCAGATTCAATAGAGAACAAAACATGAGACTGTCCCGCTTCTTCATCGACGCCCCCCTGAGCCTCGGCGACCACGAACTGCCTGAAGCCCAGGCCCACTACATCGGTCGGGTGCTGCGCATGGCCGAGGGCGATGCGGTGCAAGTGTTCGATGGCTCCGGCCAGGAGTTTCGCGGCACGTTGGCCGAAGTCGGCAAAAAGCGCGTGCGGGTGCAGTTGGACGAGCAGTTCGCCGGACAACTTGAATCGCCGTTGCGTATCCACCTCGGCCAGGGCCTGTCCCGGGGCGAGCGCATGGATTGGGCGATCCAGAAAGCCACGGAGCTGGGGGTCAGCGAGATCACGCCGATTTTCAGCGAACGTTGCGAAGTGCGCCTCAAGGACGAGCGCGCCGACAAGCGCCTGCTGCACTGGCGCCAGGTGGCGATCAGCGCTTGCGAGCAGTGCGGGCGCTCGACCGTGCCGGTGATCCATCCACCGCTGCTGCTGGCTGACTGGTTGAAGCAGGCCGAAGCCGAACTGAAGCTGGTGCTGCACCCGGTGGCCGAACCGCTGGTCAGTCATGAAAAACCGTCGACCCTGGCCTTCCTGATCGGTCCCGAAGGCGGGTTGTCGGATGCCGAGGTCGAGCAGGCCAAGACCGCCGGCTACCAGGCCGCCCGCCTCGGCCCCCGCGTGCTGCGCACCGAAACCGCGCCGGTGGTGGCCCTGGCCGTGGCGCAGCAGTTGTGGGGGGATTTCTGAAGTCTGATACCCCCTGTGGGAGCGAGCTTGCTCGCGATGGCGGTGGGCCAGTCAACATCGATGCTGACTGATCCGACGCTATCGCGAGCAAGCTCGCTCCCACATTGAATCCAGGTTGCTCAGGGGTTAGAGCACATAAAACAGAATCGCCACGAAGTGCAGCAGGCTGCCGGCGATCACGAACAGGTGCCAGATGCCGTGGGCGTGGCGCAGACGGTGGTCAAGGGCGAAAAAGATGATGCCCACGGTGTACAACACGCCGCCCGAGGCCAGCCAGGCAAACCCGGTGCTGCCCAGGGCCGCCAACAACGGTTTGACCGCCACCAGCACGATCCAGCCCATCACGGCGTAGATCACGATCGACAGGATCCGCGCTTCGGAACGCGGCTTGATTTCCTGCAAGATCCCGATCACCGCCAGCCCCCAGACGATCCCGAACAACGTCCAGCCCCACGGCCCGCGCAGGGTCACCAGGCAGAACGGGGTATAGCTGCCGGCGATCAACAGGTAGATCGAAAAGTGATCGACCTTCTGCATGATTTCTTTTTTGCGCCCGCGCACGCTGTGATAAACCGTCGAAGCGCTGTACAGCACCAACAAGGTGAACCCGTAGATCGCCACGCTGACGATCTTCCACGGATCGCCCGCCATCCCGGCGATCACCAGCAACCACACCGCGCCGATAAACGCCGCCACCGCGCCCACCAGGTGCGTCCAGGCGTTGAGTCGTTCCCCGTGATACATCCAATACCACCTCACACTTAGAAACAGGTGCCCAGGCTCAGGCTTGGCGCTGCAAAGTGCAATGCTTTGCTGCTACCCCTCTGAACCCACCACTGATTAACTCCTCCAAAAAGAGTCGATTGGGGCACAATCAAACCATACGAATAAGAGTCCGCCCCATGCTGATCGACGAAGAATTGACCCTGAAGAAACTGGAGGTGTTCCTGGCCTTCATGCGCACCGGTAACCTGGCGCGGGCGGCGGCCGAGTTGCAGACCAGCAACGTCAGTGTGCACCGGGCCATTCACTCGCTGGAAAGCGCCCTGCGCTGCCCATTGTTCAAGCACGAAGGGCGCAACCTCACACCGCTGGAAAGCGCTTACGTGCTGGAAGAACGGGCGCAGAAGCTGATCCAGGACGTGGTCGACAGCGTGCGCCTGACCCGTGAGGCCGCCGGTTTCTCCGCCGAGCGCTTCAAGCTCGGCTCGCTGTATTCGCTGACGGTCAAGACCGTGCCGCAGTTGATCATGGGCCTGAAGATCCGCCGCAGCGAACTCAATATCGACCTGATCATGGGCTCCAACATCGACTTGCTGTACAAGCTCAAGAACATGGAGGTCGATGCGATCCTGGTGTCCCTGGACGACAGCGTCAACGACCCGGACTGCGAGCAGATTGCGCTGTTTTCCGATGACATCTTCCTCGCCACGCCAGCCGACTCACCCTTTGCCCAGCGCAGCGAAGTCGACCTGGCCGAGGTCCGCGACGAGACATTCATCACCTTGACCCAGGGTTTTGCCACACATCAGGACGGGATTCGGGTATTCAAGCAGGCGGGGTTCGAACCGAAGGTGGCGATGCAGGTCAACGACATCTTCACCCTGCTGAGCATGGTCAGCTCCGGGGTGGGTTATGCGTTGCTGCCCGGCCGGATCGCGGCGGTGTATGAAAACCGGGTGAAACTGATCCCGTTGCAGGAAAAGTACCGGTTGCAGCAGCACATCGGCGTGGTGTTCCTCAAGGCCAAGGAGCGTGATCCGAACCTGCTGGCGCTGTTGGCCGAGTGCCGGATGTATGCCAATCGCCAGGCCTGAAATCGTGCTGCCCCCATCGCGAGCAAGCTCGCTCCCACAAGGTTCGTGGCATACCCAGAATCCAGGTTCACCCCGATCCACTGTGGGAGCGAGCTTGCTCGCGATGGCATCGGCCCACTCAGAGCCGATCCGGAGGCTTAACCAACAATCCCGCGAACAATGAAGTACAACAACGAAGGCCCCAGCAAGCACCCCAACCCGGTGTGGAAGGTCGCCGTCAACGCGCCGTACGGCACCAGCCGCCGGTCCGTCGCGGCCAGGCCGGCCGTCACGCCACTCACCGTCCCGGCCAAGCCACCGAATACCATGGCCGAGCGCGGGTTATCCAGGCCCATCCAGCGCGCCGCCATGGGGGTGCCGACCATTACGATGATCGCCTTGATCAAGCCGGTGGCAATCGACAACGCCATCACATCGGACGTGGCGCCAATCGCGGCCCCGGTCACGGGCCCGACGATGTAGGTCACCGCACCCGCGCCGATGGTGGTCATGCTCACCGCGTCGCGATAACCGAACAACCAAGCGATGCTCGCACCGACGATGAACGGCAGGATCGTGCCCAGCAGCAACGCGATGACGCCAATCATCCCGGCCTTCTTCGCCTCGGTGGCCTGCACTTCGAAGGCCGTGGCAACGATGGCGAAGTCACGCAACATGGCCCCGCCCATCAAACCGATACCGGAGAACAGGGACAAGTCCGCCAGACCTTTTTGCCCGCCAGTCATGGTGCCGCCCACCCAGGCCAGCACCAGGCCGATGACAATGGCGATCGCCGAACCGTGGATCCGTCCATAGGTCAGGCGCTTGGACAACACCACCGATACCCACATGATCACGCCCACGAACGCGAACGCCGTGATCAGACCGTTATGCTCCAGGCCTTTCTCGATGAGATCCCACATATCAGCGACCTCCTGCTGGCGTGCCCAGCGGGGTCAGTTCCGCCGGCTCATCGGGCAATGGCTCGCCTTTGTGGGTCCGGCTGATCAGCGCAATGGTGCAACCACAGAGCACCACCGAACCGATGGCCGCCAACACCGCCACCGGGCCACCGTGCAGGGCCGTGACCACGTTCTGCTGCGCGGCCATCGCCACCACCACCGGAATGTACATGGCGCCCCAGAAGGCCACGCCCATCTCACAGTCCTTGGTCATGCCGCCGCGTTTTTGCATCCACAACCGTGCGCAGATCAGCAGGATCATGGCAATGCCGACCCCGCCCACGTTGGATTTGACGCCCAGCAACACGCCGAGCATGTCGCCCAGGATCACCCCTGTCAGCGTACAGATCGCCAACAGCGCCACACCGTAAATAATCATTGTCGTAGTCCTCAAAGTGCATCGTCGAAGTTGTTGTTTTTGTGCTTCGTCAGCTTGAGTCGGTGGTCTAGGGTTGGCGGTTTCCCTCCTCACGCAACAGCGCCTGCAAGGTATCGAGCCGGGCACCGTCGAAGGCAATGACGGTGCCCTGCTCGAACACCCGGCGCGCCAGCCCGGTGAGTACCGCGCCGGGTGGCAGTTCGATCTGTAGCCGCACGCCACGCTCGTAGGCGCTTTGCACGGTGCCGCGCCAATCGACGACGCGGCACATGTTGAACGCCAGGTCGTCGCGCAGGGCCTCAGTGCTGATCACCGGCCGGGCGCGGCTGCCGCTGAGATAGCCCAGTGTGGGGGCTTTCAACGGCACCTCGGCAAACGCCTGGGCCAATGTCCGCGCCGGAGCCTCCAGCAACGGGCAATGGGACGGCACGCTCACCGCCAGCCGACAGGCTTTGCCAGCCCCTTGGCGCCGAGCCTTTTCGGCGACCAGGCCCATGGCTTCGTCGCTGCCGGCAATGACCACTTGGTTGTCGGCGTTGATATTGGCCAGGTAGACCGGCGTTGTTTCACCGTGCACCTGCTCCAGCAAGGCTTCCACTGTCGCCAGATCCAGGCCGATGATCGCGCTCATGCCGTAGCCTTGCGGATACGCCCGTTGCATCAATTCGCCACGCAGGCTGACCAGCCGCAGCGCATCCTCGAAGCCCAGCGCCCCGGCAACGACCGCCGCCGGATACGCACCGATGGACAGCCCTGCCACATAATCCGGCGTGGGGGCTTGTTCCAGCAATCTGCGGGCCGCTGCCACGCCGGCGATCAGCAGGCACAGCTGCACGGCGCGGGTCGATTGCAACGCCTCGGCGCTGTCCAGTCGCAAGACGTCTTCACCGAGCACATCCCCTGCCTCGTCCAGGATCAGCGGCGCCAGCCCATGGAGCATGCCCACGCGCTGCGCACCCTGGCCGGGAAAGACGAAGAGGCTGCTCACGCGACCTGCTCCACGCAAGGCTGCCAAGGATCGCTCACCAGCCGGGCCTGAACATCGTCCTTGAGCAAGACCCGAGGCGACGAACCCGCCCATTCCCGCAGGGCCACGGCGCCGCGAGGCGTTTGCAACTGCATGTCCACGGCGCATACCGAAGCATCCAGTAGCGCCAGCAAATCCCTGGCCTGGAGACGATCCAGACAGTGCGGTGTGCGCAGAATCAAATCCAGGTCACTGCGTTCATGCAGGGCCTCGACACCGCTGGCGAGTTCGAACCCGGCGCTGCCGCTGACGCCCCAGGTCCAGCCACTGCCATCGAGCAGCGGGCGCAGCCGGGCCAGGGCGTGCAGGGCCGGCAGATCGCGCGGCGACTCGACCTGGCACAGGTCCTCCGGGCGCACCCGGCGCTGGATCGCAGCCATCGGCATCGACGTGGCGTAACGCTGCGCCCTGGAGCGACCGCGCACGCCCACCGCGACATCCCCGGGCAAGGTCAACGCCCGGCGCACCACCACCGGTTGGCCGAGGCCGAGGCTCTCGACGGCCCAGCGTGGCGCATCCGCCGGCAAGTGCTCCGGCGTCATTCCCCAGAGCAGGTCATGGGCCAGGAACCCGTTCACCACTGCGCGCTCAACAATTGGCGAACCGTGCTGGAGGCGGCCCGATGGGTCGCACCGAGGCGGCTGCGCAAGTCGCGAGGCGCATTGGCGACATCGTTGATCGCTTGTTGCAGGCAGTCAGTCACCCGAGCCAGATCGCTCGCGCAGGGCTGCTCGATCTGCTCCACCGACAAGGTTTCCCACAGCAGGCCCAGGCTGGCAAAACTGTCGATGTCATAGGCCATCGGCGGCACGCTGGCGGCCAAGGCTTCAAGCTCTTCGACACTGCGCAAGGTCACCCGCGCCGCCGAGGCCTTGCCCATGGCGTGGACCATCACGCCCGGGTCGCGCAGGGCAATCAGCCGGTTGGCCTGGTAGCCGTGGGCCAGGAACGCCCCCGACATCGCCTTGCCCACCAGCAAGCCAATCACCGGATGCCCGGCCAGCCGCGCACGGGCATAGCTGTCCGCCGCACCGGCCAAGGCCTGATGAATGCCCAGGGCTTCTTCACGCCGGCCATAGGCCTGGCTCGGTACATCGACAATCGCGATCAACGCACGCTTGTGGGCGGCATCGCGGTCGGCATCGATGGCGTCATCCACCGCCTTGGCCAGGCCCCAGCCTTCCAGCAAGCCGACTTCGCCGTTGCGCGCCCGGGGGAAACGGTTGTCGGGATCGGCCACCACCGCCAGCAGGCGCGCGGTTTGCTCGCCCAGGCGGACATCGGCGACCTTCAACGAAGCAGGCAAACCTTGTACCGCGCTGGCATCGCCACTCAAGGCTTCGAACCAGCGCAAGCCTCTCAATGAATAGGCACTCATGGGCGTTCTCCCTGATACAACTGACGAACCGCTGCCGGTTCGATTTGCACATCAGTGTCCAAGCGCGCCAAGCGCTGCAGGAACAGTTCGGCCTGGCCGCTACGGTGTTGCACGGGCACGCCCAGGTGCAGCAATTGGCTGACCTGTTGGCGGATCTGCGTCACATCGTCGGCCGCATAACGATCCACCAGTCCCGTGGCGAAACGCTGCTCGCCGCCCGTCAGGCTCCAGATGAATGGCCGGTCACGGGAGTCGTATTCGTCGAGGCCGGCTTCCTGTTCGATCACTTGCGGACCGTTCAGGCCCAGCCGCGCTTCCCGGGTCACCAGCAGATAACTGCACAGCCCGGCGGCGATGGACATGCCGCCAAAGCAACCGACGCTGCCGGCCACCACGCCCACCACGGGCTGGTACTGACGCAAATCGACAATCGCCGAATGAATCTCGGCAATCGCCGCAAGCCCCAGGTTGGCCTCCTGCAACCGCACGCCACCGGTTTCCAGCAGCAGCACGGCGCGGGTCGGAATGCCTTTGCGGTTGTCTTCGGCGGCCAGTTCCAACGCCCCGGCAATCTTCGCCCCGCCGACTTCGCCGAGGCTGCCACCCTGGAACGCACCTTCAATGGCGGCGATCACCACGGGCAGGCCATCGAGCGAGCCTTTGGCGATCACCACGCCGTCGTCGCTTTGCGGCACCACGCCCTGACGCAACAACCACGGCGACATGACCCGCTGGAACGGGTCGAGCAATTCACGGAAAGTGCCGTCATCGAGCAAGGCCTGGGCCCGCTGCCGGGCGCCGAGTTCGACGAAGCTGTGCTTGTTGAGCAACGCTGCGCTGTCAGTCATGGCCGATCTCCTCGAAACCTTGCTCCAGGCGCAGACGCACCACGCCAGGGGTGGCGCCGAAATCATGGATGTCGATGGACAGGGCCGGTGGCGTCTGGCCGTCGAACATGCGGGCGAACAGATGTTGCCAGCGTTGCTCGCTGCCATTGACCGAGGTCTGCACCTGGATGGTCAGCTTGCCCGCCAGGCCAGGTTCGATCAGCACTTCCAGGTCGCCCGAGCCGACGCAGCCCACCAGCGCCCGGCCCCGTGGCGGCTGCCCGGCGGGGAATTCAAAGGATAGGGTTTCCATCAGCACACTCCAGGGAAGAGGCCATCGCCACGCTCGATACGATCGAGGAACAGGCAGGCGGCGAGCAGGTCGGCAGCGCCGCCGGGCGAGGCGTTCAAGGCAATCAGTTGTTGGTCCAGCGCGTGCAATTGGCGCCGACCGCCCAGGCTCGCACTGCCACCGGCATCGAGCACCGCTCTGGCGCCTTGTTGCATGGCCTGCAAACCCGGCTCGCCAGCGCGGTAGAGCACGCAGGTGTCGGCCAGGGTGGTCATGATCGCCAGCAAGGCATCGAGCCGGGCGTTCTGCTCGCCCGCCCCTGCCGCGCGGCTGCGCTTGAGTTGCGGCAGGCCCAGGCCAGTCACCGCCGGAAACGCCAGTTGCGCTTCTTCCCGGGCACCGCGCACGCCGTAGCGCTGGGCGACCTGGGCGCCATGGCTCAAGGGGCGAGGCGCATAACGGTCGTTGAGCAAGGCCAGGCGGGCGGCGCGCAAAGTAACGGCGCTGGCGACACTGGATTCAGGTTCCAGCGCCGCTGCAGCGACCAACAGGCCCAAGGCCCAGATCGCGCCACGATGGGTGTTTACCCCGCCCGTGGTGGCAAGCATCGCCGCTTCCCCCTCACGGCCGATCCGCCCCAGGGCTTCGCGCAACGGCAGGCCGATTTCGCCGCATTCCAGGGCGGCCTCGGCCATTTCCTTGAACGCCGGCCACAGCGACAGCGCCGAAGCATGCATCAGGCCCAGGTGCAGGTCGGTGTGGGCGCCATTGCCGCGACGGTCCACCAAGGCCGGTTTAGGTGACAGGTCGGCTTCGTCGATCAGCGCATCCACTGCCATGTCCGCCAGACGTTCGGCCAAGGACAGTTTTTTCGGTTGCAGGTTGAAGGCGTGCATTTACCAGCTCCTGAACTTGGCGGGTGGGTTGTAGAGGCCACCGGACCATTCCACCAGATCGGCCACGCTCTTGGCCGCGAGCAACTCGCGGGTGGCGTCGGTGCGACGGATGCCGAGGTCTTCGGGCAAGGCGATCAGCCCTTCGCGGCGCATGCGCGCGGTGTCTTTCGGGTTGTGGCGCAAGCCGATGGCAGTGACCCCGGCCACGGCGGCGATCATCGCCTGGCGTTCTTCCAGGGAACGAGCCTTGTACAGGTAGGCGATGCCCTCTTCGGTCAGCAGGTGGGTGACGTCGTCGCCGTAGATCATGATCGGCGCCAGGGGCATGCCGGCTTTCTTCGCCACGTCCACCGCATCGAGGGTCTCGACGAAGGTCGGTTTGCCGCCCTCCTGGAACGTCTCGACCATCTGCACCACCAGCTTCTTGCCGCGTTCGAGCAACGGCGCCTCGCCATCGCCATGGCGCATGTCGAGCCAGGCCGGCGTGCCATGACGGCGACCGCGGGGGTCGTGGCCCATGTTCGGCGCACCACCGAAGCCGGCCAAGCGGCCGCGGGTCACGGTGGAGGAATGGCCGTCGCCGTCCACTTGCAGGGTGGCGCCGATGAACAGGTCCACCGCGTACTGCCCGGCCAGTTGGCAAACCATGCGATTGGAACGCAGGGAGCCGTCGTGGCCGGTGAAGAACACGTCGGGGCGAGCGGCGATGTAGTTTTCCATGCCCAACTCGGTGCCGAAGCAATGCACGCTTTCGACCCAGCCGCTTTCGATGGCCGGGATCAGGGTTGGGTGGGGATTGAGGGTCCAGTTGCGGCAGATCTTGCCCTTCAAACCGAGGGATTCGCCGTAGGTCGGCAGGATCAATTCGATGGCGGCAGTGTTGAAACCGATGCCGTGATTGAGGGACTGGACGTTGTGTTTTTCGTAGATCCCGCGGATCGCCATCATCGCCATCAACACATGCACAGGCTTGATGTGGCGCGGGTCGCGGGTGAACAGCGGCTCGATGTAGAACGGCTTGTCGGCCACCACCACGAAGTCCACCCAGGACGCCGGAATGTCCACTCGCGGCAGGTCGCTGACGTCATCCACCAACTGGTTGACCTGGACAATGACAATCCCGTCGCTGAAAGCCGCCGGCTCGATCAGCGCCGGGGTGTCTTCGGTGCTGGGGCCGGTGTAGATGTTGCCGGCGCGGTCGGCCATGAAACCGGCCGAGAGCACCACGTTGGGAATCAGGTCCACCACCAGCCGGGCATAGAGTTCGATGTAGGTGTGGATCGCACCGATTTCCAGCAGGCCATCTTCCAGCAACTGGCTGATGCGCAGGCTCTGGGTACCGGCGAAGGAGAAATCGAGCTTGCGGGCAATGCCGCGCTCGAACAGGTCCAGGTGCTCGGAACGGCCGACGCTGGGCATGATCATGTGCAAATCATTCAGCTTGCTCGGGTCAGCCTTGGCCAGGGAGCGCGAGAGGAAGTCCGCCTGCTTCTGGTTGTTACCCTCCAGCACCACACGGTCGCCGGGCAGGATCAACGCCTCCAGCGCCGCGACGATCTTGTCGGTGGGCAACACCACACCGTCGGCAAGCCCCTTCACCAGCCCGAGACGCCGCTGCTTTTCGCTGCGCCGCCGCGTCCAGCGCGAGTCGGGGGATATTGTTGTTGTCATGACCACTCCACGGGTTCGCTGTCGTGGGGGTTACCTTAGGAGTGTTGTGGCGAGGGCATCAATCAAGCTCAGCGGCGGATCGTTACGGTTGGAGTAATGGTGGGAAAAACGGACCCAGTCCCCTGTGGGAGCGAGCTTGCTCGCGATGACGGCGGATCAGTCAACGCTGAGCCGGCTGACACTCCGCTATCGCGAGCAAGCTCGCTCCCACAAGTATTGCGTTTGGCTTTGGATTTTGTGGCGGCCAGCAGGGATCAACTCATACCCATCAATTGCCGGACCCGTTCGAGCAGCTCTACCGCACTCTCAATCAGTTGGGTAAGAAGCGCGTCATCTTCATCCATGTAGCCCTCGTACTCGGCAAGGTTGCGCCGCTCATGGCATAGGGCGAATAGCCGGACCTGCACTTTAGTGACATCCGCCGTATGAACCAGACACTGAAAGACCAGATAACGCTTGTCCGAACGATAGCCGCTCAAACGTAACGCCGTAAGGGCGGCGGCATGGGCGGCGTTGTACGCCAAGTCGAATCGACTGGCAAACGAAAGAGACACTGTTTGCGCATCTGTCAGGCGGTCCATTGCAGAACGCATCAAGCCCTCACATTCCTGGCGATCAGGCGGTTCTGCCTTGAGGCTGCCGCTACGTAACAGATTTTCCAGGCTTTCCTGCTTGCCCATCCTTGGACTCCAAAGGGTCTTCACCCAACAAGTTGATCTTGTCCTGCTGCGCTACCCGAACCACGAAGCTGTTACCCGCCGCAAATTTTGCGGCCCAGTCCTGGGGCGTGTAGAGCGTAGGGTTAAGAGGACGGCCCAGTTGCTCTTCCAGAGGCATAAGCCGCTCCATCACTTCACTGTAGTGCAGGCCTTCGCCGATCAGCATGAGATCTATGTCACTGGATGCGTTCGCCTGGCCTTTGGCGATGGAACCGTAGACGAATGCCCAGCTCAACTGCCTGGAAAACGGCTGCAAGGCTTGGCGCAAAGGTTCCGCTATACCCATGGTTTTTTGAACGATGCCCAACAGTTCCGCGTAAATCGGGCAGTTCACATTGGCTTGGTAATGGGTTTGATTGCCCTGGCGAGTCATCATCAAGATCCCTGAGTTTTGCAAACGCTCCAACTCCCGCATCAGACTGCCCTTACCGACTTGAGCCCAGCGAGCAATTTCATTGGCATAGAAACTTTGATCCGGTTTACCGAACAACAGGCCCAGGACCCGTTGCTGAGTGGCCGTGAACAAGGCATCGCTTAGAGAGAGGTGATTCATGGAAAAGGCCACAAGTCCCAAAAAGGGAACGATAGGTCCCTTTTTGGGACTTATCAAGTTGGAAGTGGCGTTAAACGTAAGCGTCTGGACTTTTGTGGAGCGGGCTTGCTCGCGATGAGGGTGGATCAGTCAACACTGAGCCGGCTGACACTCCGCTATCGCGAGCAAGCTCGCTCCCACATGGGCCCTGCATAGGCTTCAGGATTTGTGCTGCTGAACCAATCCGGCCGCCACCACCAACTCCTCCAACGCCAACAAATCCGGCACTTTCGCCACATGTTCCCCCACCTGCACCGCCGCCTGCTCCAACCCGCACAGCGGCACGTCGACATAGCTCAACTGACTGTCGAGCTTGCAGGAGCGGGGAATGCCTTGCACCAGCAATGCGATGAAGCGCAGCTCCGGCCGGCCGCCCAGGGCGTTGAGGATGACGATGCGTGCTCGCTCGCCGATCACGGTTTTCTGGCCGCAGGCCGATTCGAAGCTCAGCAGCGGGATTTGCCGTTCGCGCCAGCTCACCCACCCCAGGAACCACGGCGGGGTGTCCATATCGAAGGCACTGCTCTGGTAGTCGATCAGTTCGGCCACCGCCACGTTGGGCAGGATCAGGTGGCGGTCGGCCAGGGGCAGCAGCAGGCCGGTGAGGTGGCTGGCGCGTGAGTGATGCAGGTCATGCATGGGTTCTGCTCCAGTAGGCGATGCTGTCGAGCAGCACCGATTCCTGGTACGGCTTGCCCAGGTAGTCGTTGACACCGATGGCCATGGCGCGGTCGCGGTGTTTCTGGCCCGTGCGGGAGGTGATCATGATGATCGGCAAATGCGCCAGGCGTGGGTCGTTGCGCACTTGCGTGGCCACTTCGAAGCCGTCCATGCGCGGCATCTCGATGTCCAGCAGCATCAGGTCAGGCGCGTGCTCGGACAGCAGCGCCATGGCGTCCACGCCGTCCTTGGCGGTCAGGACGTGCATGCCATGGCGCTCCAGCAGGCGGCTGGTGACCTTGCGCACCGTCACCGAGTCGTCCACCACCAGCACCAGCAGTGGCCGTTGCGGTTCGCCCTCGCCTTCCGCCGGCACCTGGCGGCGCGGGACTTGATGGGGCAAGGCGCGGATCGGCGCCAGCAGGTCGAGAATCAGCACCACTCGGCCATCCCCCAGGATCGTCGCCCCGGACAGACCCTGCACCGCCGAGAACTGCGGGCCAAGGCTCTTGACCACGATCTCCCGGGTCCCGGCGATAGCGTCCACCTGCACGGCGACGTGCCGCTCGTTGCACTGCACCAGCAGCACCGGCAACGGCTGGCTCTGGCCCAGCAGCTTCGGCCGGGCGCCAGTTTTCAGCAGCTCGCCCAGGTAGCACAGTTCATAGCGTTGCCCGGCGTAGGTGTAGGTCGGCGGGTCGAGTTGGTAATGGCCGTCCAGTTCGGCCGGCAACACCCGGACAATGCTTTCGATGGCGTTCAACGGGATCGCGTACTGGTCTTCGTGACAATGCACCATCAACGCCCGGTTCACCGCCACGGTAAACGGCAGGCGAATGCGGAAATGCACGCCCTGCCCCGGCGTGGAATCGATGGTCATGCTGCCGCCCAACTGCCGCACCTCTTCGTGGACCACGTCCATGCCCACGCCACGCCCGGAGATCTGGGTGATTTTTTCCGCTGTGGAAAACCCCGGCTGCAGGATGAACTGCAGCACGTCGCGGTCGCTGATATCGCTGTCCGGCGCCAGCAGGCCCCGCTTGATCGCCTTGCTCCGCACCGCCTCCAGCGGCACGCCGGCACCGTCGTCGCGGATGTCGAAAATGATGTCGCCGCCTTCCCGCGACAGGTCGAGGCTGATGCGCCCTCGCGCCGGCTTGCCAGCGGCGAGGCGCACGTCGGCCGGTTCCAGGCCGTGGTCGACGGCGTTGCGCAGCATGTGTTCCAGGGGCGCGGCCATACGCTCCAGGACGTTACGGTCCATCTCGCCGTCGGCATTGCCCACCACGAATTCCACGTCCTTGCCCAGTTCCTGCGCCACTTGCCGGACGATGCGCTTGAGCCGCGGCAGCATGCGCTCGAACGGCACCATGCGCGTGCGCATCAGGCCTTCCTGGAGCTCGGTATTGATCCGCCCCTGCTGTTGCAGCAGGAGTTCGGCATCGTGATTGCTGCGATCCAGGGTTTCCTTGAGCTCGAGCAAGTCCGAGGCAGACTCGAACAGCGCCCGGGACAGTTGCTGCAACTGGGAATGCCGATCCATCTCCAGCGGGTCGAACTCTTCGTAGCCCAGGCGCTCGGCCTCCACCTGTTGACGACTGAGAATCCGTCCCTGGGTCTCGGTATCCAGGCGCCGCAACTGGTCGCGCATGCGCTCGATGGTGGTTTCCATTTCGCCCAGGGCCACGTGTGCGTCGTTGACCTGCTGTTCGATGCGCCCACGGAAAATCGAGGTTTCCCCCGCCAGGTTCACCAGGTCGTCGAGCAGCTCGGCGGAGACCTTGACCATGTCCGCACCGTCGCCCGCTGCACTGGGGTCTTGTCTGGCGGGCGCCGCGGGCGGACTTGCGATGGGGGGCGTGATCGGCTCCGGCGCCGGGGCAGCCTGGGCCACCGCACTTGCCTGGGGATGATTCACCGCCTGGATCTGCGCGATCAGCCGATCGGCCAGCGGACACGGATGGCCGGCGCGCACCGCATCGAGCATCTGCGCCAGTCGGTCATGACTGCTTTGCAGCAAGGCGAACAGCGCCGGGGTCGGCTGGAGCAGGCCCGCCGACAGGCCTTCATAGAGGTTTTCCAGCTCGTGGGCCAAATCGCCGATAGGGACGATTTCCACCATCCGCGCACCGCCCTTGAGGGTGTGCAAATCCCGCAGCAGGGTCTCCACGGCCTGGCGATTCGACGGTTCTTCCTGCCAGCGCAGCAACGCCGCGCCTGAGCTGTCGAGAATGTCGAAACCTTCTTCAAGGAAGATTTCCAGCAACTCGGGATCATGGCCGGCACCGTCGGCCTGGGCCGCTGCGCTCGTCTCGATGGCGTTCGGCTTGTCCTGGCGGAACCTTCGGATAGAGTCGATCAGTGCAACGGGATCGCCCAACGGTTGGCCCTGTTGCAACTGCCCGAGCAACAGGTCGAGGCGTTCGTGGCTGCTGCCGAGCAGTTGCGCCAGTTCCTCGCTGTAGCTGTAGCGCCGGTCCACCAGCCCTTCGTAAAGGTTTTCCAGCTCCTGGGCCAGGTCGCTCACCGGCCGGATGTCGGCCATCCGCGCGCCGCCCTTGAGGGTGTGCAAGTCACGTTGCAGCGAGGACAGCGGCGCACCGTTATCCGGATCGGCCAACCAGCGTTGCAAGGCCTGGGCGGCACTTTCGAGGATGTCCTGGGCCTCTTCGAGGAAAATCGATGCGAGGTCATCTTCCACCGAGGTTTCGGCGGGCGCGTCGCGTTCCATTTCCGCCGTCGCGTGGCCCAGTTCGCGGATACTCAGCGTGCGGCTGCCGTCGCTGCGGATCAGGCCAGTGGCCGACGGGTCGAGGCTCTCCTGAAGCAGGCGACGCAGGGCCGCTACCCGCTCCGGCTGCGGACGCACGTGCTGCCCGGCCGCCAGTTGATCGAGCATGTCGATCAGCGCTTCATGGGCGAGCTGCGCCTGCCGGAAAAATTCATCGCTGACCGCCAGGCTGCTTTCTTCCACCGCGCCGTAGAGGTCCAGCAAGGCTTCGCAGAGTTCGTCCACCGGGTGCAGATCGGCCAGGTGCGCGCCTTCGCCGAGGGTGGTCAGCTCATCCAGCAGTGCACTCAGTTCCTGGCCTTCACCGGGGTGCTGCTGCCAGCGCTGCAAGAGGCTTTCGGCGTCCAGCAGGATGTCCATGCCCTGGGCGAGGAAGTTGTTGATCAGTTGTGGATCGCGCTTAGTCCGTAGTGCTTTGTCCGGCGCACTGTTGGCGGCGTGCAGACGCTCGGCCAGCAGGGTCTGGGCACGCTGGATCAGATCCTCGGCGTCGGGGATCGGCGCCAGCGGCTCGCTGTGCAACTGGCGCAGGCCGCGGCGCAGCAACCCTTCGGCCTCCAGCAGCAATTCCACCTCATCCAGGTCGAGGGCAATCAGGTGCGCCCGGTACTCCCGGGCCAGCTCATCCATCGCACCGGCCAGCTCGGCGATGGGCAGGACGCCGGCCATCGAAGCGCTGCCCTTGAGGGTGTGCAAGGCCCGCTGCAATTCATCGCTGGCCTGCAATGGCAGGTGGTCGGCCGCCTGGTCGAGAAAACGATTGAGGCTGGCGAGGTGGCCCTGGGCTTCGTTGTCGAAGATCTTCAACAACAGCGGATCGAGAGCGGCCACGTCCTGCTCGTCGTCTTCGTCGTCTTCATCGCCGCCCTTGGCCAGGGCATGGGCGCGGGCGGCCAGGCGGTCGACGTCATCGCGCTGGCGTTGCCGATTGGCCGCGAATTCGGCCACCAGGGCCGGCAACAACTGCACCGTGTCTTCGATCAACTGACGGACCGACGCCTGCGGTTCGACGCTGCGCTCCAGCACCCGGTTGAGCAGGTTTTCCACAGCCCAGGCCAGTTCACCCAGCACCAGCGCCCGCACCATCCGACCACTGCCCTTGAGGGTGTGGAAGGCCCGGCGCAGTTCGCTCAGGGCGCCGTGGTCGTCGGGATGCGCACTCCAGCGCGGCAAGTATTCGCGCAGAACGTCGAGCACCTCGGCGGTTTCCTCGAGGAAGACCTCGCGCAACTCGTCGTCCACCGGGCTCTCGTCCCGTGGTGGGGGCAACAGGCTGCCCGGGGTGCTCCTGGCCGGCGGATTGACCGCCGAGACCGGGCTGGCCAGCACCTGTGCCAAGGACTGCACCGTCTGCGGGTCATCCAGCTCCTGCAGGTCCTGCATGACCTGGGCTTCGTTGGGACTCAACACATCGTCAAGCACCGGCACCCGCGCTTCATCAGGGTAATAACCGAGCGCGGCCAGGCTCCGTTCGACCCCATCGAGCAAGGGCTCGCCAGGGGTTTCCGGGTCCTCGCTCAAGCGCTCCAGGTAGTATTCGAGACCGGTGATCACGTCGGCCAAATGGTCGAGTTCTTCCCAGCCCGGCTGGGCCTGCTCCAGCAACAGATGGTCGCGGATGAACGCATTGCAGGACTCCACCAGGCTGGCGGCACGGCTCAGGGGGATCATCGCCAGCGCACCGCGCACCTGGGTCAGCAGCGCCGGCAACGGTTGCAGCTGCTCGCTGTTCCAGTCCGCGTCGATGTAGTCGACGATCATATCCTTGGCCTGTTGCAGGCAGGTGTGGGTTTCCTTGATGACGATCTGGTGGATCTGGGTCAGGTCGGTGGTGGGCAGGTGCGTGTCTTCGCGGCTCTCGGGCTCGACGGTGCCGACCATGCCGGCCAGGGTCGCCTCGACATAGAGCAAGGCCCCGGCAACGTCCATGAGGGTCGCGTCATCCGGCTCGCGCTGGCCCTGGGCGAGGCTCAGCACCACCGCCAGCTGATCGATGATGACCTTGCGCGGCTGGCCGAAACCCAGCACCGCCAAGGTGTCGGCGATCTGCCGCAACGGCGCCAGCAGGCTGTCCAGTTCCGAGGCGTGCTGGCGATCGCTGCGCACGAACAGGTCCAGGCGCTCCTTGACCCGTACCAACTCCTCGCACAGCGCGGCGAGCACCGAGCGCATGGCATCGCGGTCGGGCCCGGCCAGGCGCGCGCGTTCTTCGTCGACCATGGCGCTGTCGGGCAGCGCGTCGTCCAGTGAGTAGCGTTCTTTCATGATCTGCATCTGCCCGCTGGGATGTTCGGCCTTGGCAATATAGAACAACAAGCTCTTGAGCAGGTGGGGCGGTGCCGGCTGATTGATGCCGGGCATGCCTTGGTCCAGCAGACGCTTGAGTTCCTTGTCGGCT
Source organism: Pseudomonas sp. FW305-28 (assembly GCF_017351395.1). Classification (NCBI taxonomy): domain Bacteria; kingdom Pseudomonadati; phylum Pseudomonadota; class Gammaproteobacteria; order Pseudomonadales; family Pseudomonadaceae; genus Pseudomonas; species Pseudomonas sp. FW305-28. The sequence goes on along the minus strand of NZ_JACNDD010000037.1, from coordinate 23,369 downwards.
TCCTTGAACAGGCTGCGCAGCGCCGGGCTGTTGGCGATGCGTCCGTCACGCATGCCTTCGACCAGCGCTGAGGCCACCTGCCATAAGGCATTGAGCGGCGCCCCGGCACACAACGTTTCCAGGCGCTGGAAAACCTTGGCCAGGTAACCGAGGTGGGTCGCGTCATCCTGTTCGCGCAGCAGGCCCACCAGGGCCATTTGCAGGGTCTGGCGCCATTTGCGCAAGGTGTTCGGCAGGTCAGCGGGTTCGAGGCGCTGCAAGGCTTCGTCGCTGAGCGGCGCAATATCGGGCAACTCGGGACTGAACAGGCTGGTTTCCGACAACAGGCTCTCGCCCCGGGCACTGCGCAGGTCGTTGATCAAGGGCAATACCACCAGCGGCAGGTCACGGCGAGCGCCTTGTATGCGGTCCAGGTAGATCGGCAACTGCCCCAGGGCCTGGCTCAACAGACTGATGGCTTCGTCGCGATGGATGACGCGGTTGTCCTGCAGGGCGGCGCACAGTTGCTCCATCTCTTCGGCCAGCAACGCCGCACCGTAGAACTCGACCATCTGCAGGCCGCCGTGGACCTGGTGAATGCCGGCCAGGCATTGCCCGAGGGCGTCCGACGCCTGGGGATCGTCCACCAGGCGGTTGAGGGCCAGATGGGCCTGCTTCAGCGTTTCGGCAATCTCGCCCTTGACCCATTCCAGGGCCACGTAGTCGTGCCGATCACCCATAACCACTCCAATCAGGAGAACACAACACGCCTGTGAAGAAGAGATTTACCTGTGGGAGCAAAGCTTGCTCGCGACGCAAACACCTCGGTTTCCGAGGTACAGCGCTACCTTCATCGCGGGCAAGCCTTGCTCCCACAGAAACCTCCTCGCCACAAAAAGCCTTTTCCAACAGGTGGATCCGGTTGGTCACCCTTTTTCCTCATCGCCAGCCGCTGCCGCCGCCGGCAAGGTAAACCCCGACACCGAACGGCGCAGTTGGCTGGCCATTTTCGCCAGGTTGCCGATGCTTTCGGCGGTGGCGGTGGAGCCCGAGGAAGTCTGCGTGGTGATCTGCTGGATCACGTTCATGGTCAAGGAAATCTGCCCCGCCGAGGTGGTCTGTTGCTGCGCCGCGTTGGAGATGCTCTGGATCAGCGCCGCCAGGGTCTTGGACACACCTTCGATCTCTTCCAGGGCGACGCCGGCGTCCTGGGCCAGTCGCGCACCGCGCACCACTTCGGTGGTGGTCTGCTCCATGGAAATCACCGCTTCGTTGGTGTCGGCCTGGATCGCCCGCACCAAAGTTTCGATTTGCCGGGTCGCCGCCGAAGAACGCTCGGCCAGGCGTTGCACTTCATCGGCCACCACCGCGAACCCGCGCCCGGCATCACCGGCCATGGACGCCTGGATGGCGGCGTTGAGGGCCAGGATGTTGGTCTGGTCGGCGATGTCGTCGATCAGGCTGACAATGTCGCCAATTTCCTGGGACGACTCACCCAGGCGCTTGATGCGCTTGGCGGTGTCCTGGATCTGCTCGCGAATGTTGTCCATGCCGTGAATGGTGTTGTGCACCACCTCGTTACCCTTGTTGGCAATCTCCACCGAACGTTCGGCCACCGCCGACGATTCGGCGGCATTGGCCGACACCTGGTCGATGGACTGGGCCATTTCATTAATTGAAGTCGAAGCTTCGGAAATTTGCTGGGCCTGGTGCTCGGACGCCTGGGCCAGGTGCATCGCCGTGGCCTGGGTTTCCTGCACGGCGGCGGCGACCTGGCCGGCGGTGAGGTTGATGGTCGCCACCAGATCCCGCAGTTGGTCCACCGAGTAGTTGATGGAGTCGGCGATGGTGCCGGTGAAATCCTCGGTGACCGAGGCCGTGACGGTCAGGTCGCCGTCGGCCAGGTCCTCGATTTCATCCAGCAGCCGCATGATCGCGTTCTGGTTGCGCTCGTTCTTTTCCGCGGTTTCGTGCAACTGGCGGTTGGTCTCGCGGACCATCACCAGCCCGATCAGGATGATCGACATCAGCGCCAGCAGGCCCAGCACATAACCGCCGATGGTATTGACGGAACGCCCGCCGGCCAGGTTTTCGAAGGCCGTGGCCAGGTGCGAAGCCTCGTCGAGCAAGGTCTGCGACAGGTTGAAGATATTGCCGGCCGATTCGCGGACCTTGAACAGCTCCGGTGAGGTCTCGAGGATTTCATCCACCGAGCCGGAGACGAACTCGAACAGCTCGCTGATTTCGCTCAGTCGCGCCCGGGCATCGCGGTCCTGGACCTGGGAGATTTTCAGGGCCGGGTCACCTTGCAACATGCCATTGAGCACCTGGCCAAAACGCGCCGCGTCGCGACCGAAGGTATCGGCGGCCTGGCTGGCGTTTTCGTCCCCCGCCAGCACGGTATTCACTGCGCCGAGAATCCGCTCGGCCAGCAGGGACTGGCGCTGGGCCATGGCCACCTGGGTGGCGGGGGCGCCCCGTTGCAGCAGGATTTCGACGACTTTTTCGTACTCGACCTGCAACTGCGGCACGGTTTCGGCCAGGGTGGCCGCCACCTGGTGCAGCGACAGCACAGTCTGTTCGCTGGAGAGGATGGCATCGGTGTTCTTGAGCAGGCGCTCCCAATCCAGCTGCACGGCGCGCATCTGCGGGCGCAGGGTGGCGGGCGCAGGCGGCAGGCCGGTCACCGGGTCGCCCTGTTTCAGGTAGCCCCAGCGCTGGGCGAAGTCATTGCGCGCATCGCTCAGCAGCTTGAACGCCGCAGGCTTGCCGGCGGCGGCCTCGGTGGCGTTCTTGGCGATGCGCTGGGACAGCACCCGCAGCTCACCGGCATGGCCGATGTACTGTTTGTCGTAGGTGGATTGGGTGTTGAGGTAAGCGAAGTTGGCGAACAGCAGCACGATGAAGACGATCAGCGCGACGAACAGCACGATGATCTGCGAACGACTGCGCGACGCTTCCAGTGGCTTGCCTGTTTTTGCTTTGATCATCGGTTCTCGCCTGTGCTACCCAGTCCAACTCACTCACCGTGGTCCCCATGTGGGAGCGAGCTTGCTCGCGATAGCCTTGGATCAGTCAGCATTGCTCTGGCTGACCCACCGCAATCGCGAGCAAGCTCGCTCCCACAAGGGGCCTGCGCTGCATCTCGTCAAATCGCCACATCCATGAACCCCGGCGACCGCGCCAGGGCAAACGGGCTGAACACTTGCCACTCGCGCTCGCCGCCGAACCGGCCCTTGACGAAGGCCGCTTCGGGGCCGTCGTGGTCGTCCACCAGCATCGGTTCCAGGCTGTCCTGGGCAAAGTGCTGCAGCCCGAGGACCTCGTCCACCAGCAACCCGGCGAACACCTCGTCGTGGTCCACCACCAGCACCCGCCGTTGCTTGCGCACGGTGGACAGCTCATGGCCGAAGAACCCGCACAAATCCATCAACGGCAACAAGCGCCCACGCAGGTTAGCCACGCCGCGCACCCACGGCTTGACCCCGGGCAAATGCGTGTGACGAGGCTCGTGCAGCACTTCGCTGACTTCGCCCATCGGCGCCACGTACCAGTGCTCGCCCAGGCGAAAGCCGATGCCGCTCCAGCCGGCACGGTGGGTCGGCTGGGAAGGCAGGTCCGCCCCCAGCAGCCGGCAACGCCGGTCGATCTGCAGCAGCAGTTCGAAGGCCGTCAGGGATTGGCTCATGGCCGCGCCGTCAACCCGCCAGCACTTTGTTCAGGGTCGCGATCAGGGTTTCTTCGTCCACCGGCTTGGTCAGGTAGTCCTTCGCCCCCTGGCGCGTACCCCAGACCTTGTCGGTGTCCTGATCCTTGGTGGTGATGATGATCACCGGGATATGGCCGGTGTCCGGGTCCTTGGTCAACTGGCGCGTGGCCTGGAAACCATTGAGGCCGGGCATGACGATATCCATCAGCACCGCATCGGGTTTTTCCTGGCGGGCCAGCGCCACGCCATCGGCGCCATTCTCGGCCTTCAGGACCTGATGGCCGTGCTTTTCCAGCATGCCGGTCAGTTTGTACATTTCAGTCGGCGAATCATCGACGATCAGAACTCGTGCCATGGTGTTCCCCATTTTCTTGTTGACCCCAGGCCCGTTGGCCGAGTGTCATTAATGTGCCTGGTGCGGCTGGACAGCGGCAAAGCCCGGGACATGGGCCTGTATCGCCCCCAGCAGTTCTTCCTTGCTGAACGGCTTGGTCAAAAACTGATCGGAACCGACGATGCGCCCCTTGGCCTTGTCGAACAACCCATCCCGGGACGACAGCATGATCACCGGCGTGGCCTTGAATGCGCTGTTGTTCTTGATCAGGGCACAGGTCTGGTAGCCATCGAGGCGCGGCATCATGATGTCGACGAAGATGATGCCCGGATGATGGTCGGCGATCTTGGCCAGGGCATCGAAACCGTCGATCGCCGTGATCACCTCGCAGCCCACGTTGCGCAGCAAGGTTTCGGCGGTGCGGCGGATGGTCTTCGAGTCGTCGATGACCATGACCTTCAAGGCGCTGGGTTGCTGTTGCGTAGAGTGCTCTGCCATTGCCGCTGCGGACCGGTTTTTAACGCCTGAGAGTGAACGACAGCGCAAACCCTTGATGTTCAAGGCCCGCACGTCACATGGCAGCCTTTTTAGCACAGTCTCCATCGCCGATCTATCGGCCGCTGGGCGCGGTGGTTTTTCCTTGACCGCCAATCTTCCGGGCGCCACTCTGACGCCACTTTTTCACGCCATTATGTGCCCATCATATTTCGAGGAACCAAGCCATGAGCGTACGCGTCGGCATTGTCATGGACCCTATCGCCAGCATTTCCTATAAAAAGGATAGCTCGCTGGCCATGCTGCTGGCCGCTCAGAAGCGCGGCTGGGAGCTGTTCTACATGGAGCAGCGCGACCTCTACCAGGCCGAAGGCCAGGCGCGGGCGCGGATGAAGCCGCTGAACGTCTTCGCCAACCCTGAGAAGTGGTTCGAGCTGGGCGACGAGCGCGATGCGCTGCTCAGCGACCTGGACGTGATCCTGATGCGCAAGGATCCGCCGTTCGACATGGAGTTCGTGTACTCCACCTACCTGCTGGAACAAGCGGAAAACGCCGGCGTGCTGGTGGTCAACAAGCCCCAGAGCCTGCGCGACTGCAACGAAAAGCTGTTTGCCACGCTGTTCCCGCAGTGCACGCCGCCGACCATCGTCAGCCGCCGCCCGGACGTGTTGCGCGAATTTGCCGACCATCACGGCGACGTGATCCTCAAGCCCCTGGACGGCATGGGCGGGTCCTCGATCTTCCGGCACACCGCCGGCCACCCGAACCTGTCGGTGATCCTGGAAACCCTGACGCTGCACGGCAAGCAGCAGATCATGATCCAGGGCTACCTGCCGGCTATCGTCGATGGCGACAAACGCATCCTGATGATCGACGGCGAACCGGTGGACTATTGCCTGGCGCGTATCCCGGCGGCCGGTGAAACCCGGGGCAACCTGGCGGCCGGCGGACGTGGCGAGGCGCGGCCGTTGACCGAGAAGGACCGCTGGATCGCTGCCCAGGTCGGCCCGACCCTGCGGGAAAAAGGCCTGTTGTTCGTGGGCCTGGACGTGATCGGCGAGCACCTGACGGAAATCAACGTCACCAGCCCGACCTGCATCCGCGAGATCGATAACGCCTTTGGCACCGACATCGGCGGCATGCTGATGGATGCCATCGATCAGAAGCTCAAGGCTCGTTGATCCAGATCTGCTGAAGGAAACCCACATTGCGTTATCATGCCCGGCCTGAAAAAAACGCGATGTTGGTTTCCTTGTCATGACACTCCCGTCCGATCTGCCCCTAGAGCTCGCCCATCGTGGCGTGCGCCCGGCCGATCGCCTCGGTTTTACCCTGTTCCTGGCGGCGTTGATCCACCTGGCCTTGCTGCTGGGCGTCGGGTTTGCCACGGTCGAGCCGAAACAGATCAGCCAGACCCTGGAAATCACCCTGGCCACTTTCAAGAGCGAGACCAAGCCCAAGAAGGCCGACTTCCTCGCCCAGGAAAACCAGCAAGGCAGCGGCACCCTGGAAAAAAAGGCGATCCCCAAGACTACCGAGATCGCGCCCTTCCAGGACAACACGGTGCAGAAAGTCACCCCGCCGCCAGCGGCCAAGCCCGAAGTGCAGGAAACGGCGCCCAAGGCGGCCGTGACCACCGTCGCGCCGAAACCGAAGAAAGCCCCGGTCAAGGAAGAGGTCAAGCCTGATCCCAAGCCCCAGGCCCCCTTGCCTACCTTCGACAGCTCCCAACTGTCCAGCGACATCGCCAGCCTGGAAGCCGAACTGGCCCAGGAGCAACAGCTCTACGCCAAGCGCCCGCGCATCCACCGCCTGAGCGCCGCTTCGACCATGCGCGACAAGGGTGCCTGGTACAAGGACGAGTGGCGCAAGAAGGTCGAGCGCATCGGCAACCTCAACTACCCTGACGAAGCGCGGCGCAAGCAGATCTACGGCAACCTGCGGCTAATGGTCTCGATCAATCGGGACGGTTCGTTGTATGAAGTGCTGGTGCTCGAATCCTCCGGCCAGCCGCTGCTGGACCAGGCCGCCCAGCGGATCGTCCGTCTGGCGGCACCGTTCGCGCCGTTTACCGGGGACCTGTCGGACATCGACCGGCTGGAAATCATCCGCACCTGGAAATTCGCCCGCGGCGACCGGCTGTCCAGCAACTGATAACCACCCAATCCCCTTGTGGGAGCGAGCTTTGTGGGAGCAAAGCTTGCTCGCGATCCAGGCGCTGCGGTCCTCAAGAGACCGCAGCGTTTTCATCGCGGGCAAGCCTTGCTCCCACAAAGCCCGCTCCCACATTTGATTGGTGTCGCCAGCCAGATCGGAGCATTTCCTGCACATCCCCAGCTTGTCAGTTCGCCCCTGCCCCGCCACACTAGCGCCTATGAAAAACGTCAGCCCCACCTACCTCAAGCATCACTTCCTGATTGCCATGCCGCACATGGCCGATCCGAACTTTGCCCATACCTTGACCTACATCGTCGAGCACACGGCCAATGGGGCCATGGGGCTGGTGATCAATCGCCCGCAGGAGCTGAACCTGGCGGACATTCTTGAGCAACTGCGGCCCGAGATCGAACCGCCACTCTTGTGCCAGCACGTGCCGATTTTCATCGGTGGCCCGGTGCAGACCGACCGCGGCTTCGTGCTCCATCCGTCGGGCCCCAAATACCAGGCCACGGTGGACCTGGACGGCTTGTCGCTGTCCACTTCCCAGGACGTGCTGTTCGCCATCGCCGATGGGGTCGGCCCGGAGAAAAGCCTGATCGCCCTCGGCTATGCCGGTTGGGAACCCGGGCAACTGGAAGCCGAGCTGGCCGACAACGCCTGGCTGACCTGCCCGTTCGACGCCGACATCCTGTTCAACACCAGCAGCGAACTGCGCCTGGAAGCGGCGGCCAGCCGGTTGGGGGTCAACCTCAGCCTGCTCACCAGCCAGGCAGGACACGCCTGATGGCCCTGCGCTTGCTGCTGGGCTTCGATTACGGCACCAAACAGATCGGCGTAGCGGTCGGCCAGGTCATTACCGGCCAGGCCCGCGAGTTGTGCACCTTGAAAGCGCAGAACGGTGTTCCGGACTGGAACCAGGTCGAAGCGCTGATCAAGGAATGGAAACCCGATGCCGTGGTGGTCGGCCTGCCGCTGAACATGGACGGCACGCCCAGCGACATGTGCCTGCGCGCCGAAAAGTTCGCCCGCCGGCTCAATGGCCGCTACAACCTGCCCTTCTATACCCATGACGAGCGCCTGACCACCTTCGAGGCCAAGGGCGAGCGCCTGGTGCGCGGCGGGCAGAAAGGCAGCTACCGCGACAACCCGGTGGACGCCATCGCCGCCGCCCTGCTGCTGCAAGGCTGGCTCGACGCCAACGCCGCCCTGTTCGAAACCTGATTTTTTACAAAGCGCCGCCAAGGCGCTTTCTTTTAGCGACAAGCCGCGCCACTCACCACCGGCCCGGGAACCTGAAGGAGCCAGCATGAGCCTGCCCAATCCTGCCGAACTGATCAGCCAGATGGCGATTCGTCTCACGGCACACCTGGAACACCGCGGCATCAGCGAACCGCGCTACATCGGCATTCGCACCGGTGGCGTCTGGGTCGCCCAGGCCTTGCTCGAAGCACTGGGCAGCCAATCGCCGCTGGGCACCCTGGATGTGTCCTTCTACCGCGACGACTTCAGCCAGAACGGCCTGCACCCGCAAGTACGCCCCTCGGCGCTGCCGTTCGAGATCGAAGGCCAGCACCTGGTGCTGATCGACGACGTGCTGATGAGCGGCCGGACCATCCGCGCCGCCATGAACGAACTGTTCGACTACGGTCGCCCGGCCAGCGTGACGCTGGTGTGCCTGCTGGACCTGGACGCCGCCGAGCTGCCGATCCGGCCGAACGTGGTCGGCGCGACGCTGACGCTGGCCGCCCATGAGCGGGTCAAGCTCTCCGGGCCGTCGCCGCTGCAACTCGAACTGCAAGACCTTGCCCTTTAACTGCCCTTGTAAGAGTCCATCGCGATGACGCCTCTCGAAACCAAGCGCCCGCTGCAGCTCAACGATCAGGGCCAGCTGCGGCACTTCCTGTCCCTCGACGGCCTGCGCCGCGAGCTGTTGACGGAAATCCTCGACACTGCCGACTCGTTCCTCGAGGTCGGTGCCCGGGCAGTGAAGAAAGTCCCGTTGCTGCGCGGCAAGACCGTGTGCAACGTGTTCTTCGAAAACTCCACCCGCACCCGCACCACCTTCGAACTGGCGGCCCAGCGCCTGTCGGCGGACGTGATCACCTTGAACGTGTCCACGTCCTCGGCGAGCAAGGGCGAAACCCTGCTCGACACCTTGCGCAACCTCGAAGCCATGGCCGCCGACATGTTCGTCGTGCGCCACGGCGACTCCGGCGCAGCGCATTTCATTGCCGAACACGTGTGCCCGCAAGTGGCGATCATCAACGGCGGCGACGGCCGTCACGCCCACCCGACCCAGGGCATGCTCGACATGCTGACCATCCGTCGGCACAAGGGCAGCTTCGAAAACCTGTCGGTGGCCATCGTCGGCGACATCCTGCACTCGCGGGTCGCCCGCTCGAACATGCTGGCCCTCAAGACCCTCGGTTGCCCGGACATCCGCGTGATCGCGCCGAAAACCCTGCTGCCCATCGGCGTCGAGCAATACGGCGTGAAGGTCTACACCGACATGACCGAAGGCCTCAAGGATGTCGACGTGGTGATCATGCTGCGCCTGCAACGCGAGCGCATGACCGGCGGCCTGCTGCCCAGCGAAGGCGAGTTCTACCGCCTATTCGGCCTGACCACCGCCCGCCTGGCCGGGGCCAAGCCGGATGCCATCGTCATGCACCCGGGGCCGATCAACCGCGGCGTGGAGATCGAGTCGGCGGTGGCCGACGGCCCGCACTCGGTGATCCTCAACCAGGTGACCTACGGCATCGCCATCCGCATGGCCGTGCTGTCCATGGCCATGAGCGGGCAAACGGCCCAGCGCCAATTCGACCAGGAGAACGCCCAGTGAAGCTCAGCATTCTCGGCGCACGCGTGATCGATCCAGCCAGTGGCCTGGATCAAGTGACTGACATTCATATCGATGCCTGCAAGATCGTCGCCCTGGGCGCCGCGCCCACCGGTTTCGTGGCGGCTGAAATCCTCGACGCCCAGGGCCTGGTGGCCGCGCCGGGCCTGGTGGACCTGAACGTCGCCCTGCGCGAACCGGGCTACAGCCGCAAAGGCAGCATCGTCAGCGAAACCCGGGCCGCCGCTGCCGGTGGCGTGACCAGCTTGTGCTGCCCACCGCAGACCAAACCGGTGCTGGACACCTCGGCCGTGGCCGAACTGATCCTCGACCGCGCCCGCGAAGCCGGCAACACCAAGGTCTTCCCGATCGGCGCACTGAGCAAAGGCCTCGACGGCGAGCAACTGGCCGAACTCATCGCCCTGCGGGACGCCGGTTGCGTGGCGTTCGGCAACGGCCTGAACAGTTTCCGCAACACCCGCACCCTGTGCCGCGCCCTGGAATACGCGGCGACCTTCGGCCTGACGGTGATCTTCAATTCCCAGGATCACGACCTGGCCGAAGGTGGCCTGGCCCACGAAGGCCCGACCGCCAGTTTCCTCGGCCTGCCGGGCATCCCGGAAACCGCCGAGACCGTGGCCCTGGCCCGGGACCTGCTGTTGGTGGAACAAAGCGGCGTGCGCGCCCACTTCAGCCAGCTGACCAGCGCCCGCGGCGCGGCGTTGATCGCCCAGGCCCAGGCCCGCGGCTTGCCGGTGACCGCCGATGTGGCGCTGTACCAGTTGATCCTGACCGACGAGGCGCTGATCGACTTCAACAGCGTCTACCACGTCCAGCCGCCGCTGCGCACCCGCGCCGACCGCGATGGCCTGCGCGAGGCGGTGAAGTCCGGGGTGATCTCGGCCATCTCCAGCCATCACCAACCCCACGAGCGCGATGCCAAGCTGGCCCCGTTCGGCGCCACCGAGCCGGGCATCAGCAGCGTCGAACTGCTGCTGCCGCTGGCCCTGACGCTGGTGGAAGACGGCTTGCTGGACCTGCCGACCTTGCTGGCCCGCCTGAGCGCCGGCCCGGCCCAGGCGCTGCAATTGCCAGCGGGGAAACTGGCGGTGGGCGCCCCGGCGGACCTGGTGCTGTTCGACCCTGCCGCGTCCACCGTGGCCGGCGAAGCCTGGCGCTCCAAGGGCGACAACTGCCCGTTCCTCGGTCACAGCCTGCCGGGAGTGGTGCGCTATACCCTGATGGATGGGCGGATCACCCACCAGGCCTGATACCGCGCCTATCGCGAGCAAGCTCGCTCCCACAGGGGGATCTTCGGTGAACACATGATGTGTGAACACCTCGATCCAATGTGGGAGCGAGCTTGCTCGCGATACAGGCGACTCGGTCTTACTGAAAAGCACCCCGCTTCTGCGCATTACGAATCGACACCTGATCGTTCAGCGTCCAGAAGTCATACAGCACCCCGAGAAAAAACACCCCGCCGGTCAGCAGGTAAATAATCCCGCTGATCCACTTGCCCTGATACATCCGGTGTACGCCCAGCACCCCGAGAAACGTCAGCAGAATCCACGCCACGCTGTACTCGATCGGCCCTGGGGTGAAACGCAGGTCCGCCTCGCGGTCCATGGCCGGGATCAGGAACAGGTCGATCAGCCAACCGATGCCCAGCAGGCCGAAGGTGAAGAACCAGATCGTCCCCGTGACCGGCTTGCCGTAATAGAAACGGTGGGCGCCGGTAAAACCGAAAATCCACAGCAGATACCCGATGACTTTGCTGTGGGTATCGCGGATTGCGTCCTGCTGATAGCTGTTCATGAATGGCCTCTTTTGCCTCGATAGAAAAATTTGTTCGGACTTTTTGTGACTTTTTTGTGTCTCGCCGACAAGCGGTCCTGGGCGACACGAACCGGGGAAACCCCCGTGTCACGGGGGTTCTGTCGGACAATCAAGCCCAATTGTCGCCATTGTGCAGGGTTTACGCTGGGTTTCGAATCGACAAACGGCCTCGGAATGGCAAAAAAAGCTGTTATAAAGTTGCGCGCTAACCTTTAAGAGCCTTGCCTAATGCGTCCATTTTTCAAGACATGGCTAACCATTTGCCTATTATTGCCACTGGCCGCCCACGCCACCAATCGTGAGCAACGTCTTCCCAACGTCAACGGCTACACCCCGAAATCCCATGTTTCTGCTCCTTCGAGCAAGAACAAGCCAAGCGTCCAGCGCGTGGGCACGGCCAACAGCAAGCTGGTGCCGCCCATGGCGACCAAAGCGAGCAGCAACGTGCTGAGCCGCGCCGTGAATGTACTCGGCACACCTTATCGTTGGGGCGGCAGCAGCCCAAGTAAAGGCTTCGATTGCAGCGGGTTGGTGAAATACGCTTTCAACGACGCCACGTTCGATCTGCCACGCACGTCCAACGCCATGGCCGCCGGTCATGGCGAGAAAGTCGAGCGCAAGGATCTCAAGCCCGGCGACCTGATTTTCTTCAAGCTCAAGAGCCGCCGGGTCAACCACGTGGCCATCTACCTGGGCAACGACCGTTTCATCCACGCCCCACGCCGTGGCAAGTCGGTGACCATCGACACCTTGAACAAGCCGTACTGGGACACCCACTACGTAGTGGCCAAGCGGGTATTGCCGAAAGAACCAGGTGCGCTGCGCGTGGTTCAGCGCTGATCAAGCATTTGTGTCACAGCTGATGCCCCCATCGCGAGCAAGCTCGCTCCCACACTTGATTTTCAGTGCTCACAGAAATTGTGTCCGCCGCAAATCAAATGTGGGAGCGAGCTTGCTCGCGATGAGGCCTGCAAAAGCGCTGCAAATCTCCTGACAGATCCCCTAGAAATTATCCGGCGTACGCGCCCGCTCCCGGGCATGTTCGCGGCTGATCAGGCCCTTGTTCACCAAGTCCTTCAAACACATGTCCAGGGTTTGCATCCCCAGCGAGCCGCCGGTCTGGATGGACGAGTACATCTGCGCCACCTTGTCTTCACGGATCAGGTTCCGGATGGCCGAGGTCCCCAGCATGATTTCATGCGCCGCGATCCGGCCGCCGCCGATCTTCTTGATCAGCGCCTGGGAAATCACCGCCTGCAACGACTCCGACAACATCGAGCGAACCATGGACTTTTCATCGCCCGGGAACACATCCACCACCCGGTCGATGGTCTTGGCCGCCGAGGTGGTGTGCAAGGTGCCGAACACCAGATGCCCGGTTTCGGCGGCGGTCAGCGCCAGGCGGATGGTTTCCAGGTCGCGCATCTCGCCCACCAGGATCACGTCCGGATCCTCCCGCAGGGCTGAACGCAGCGCCGTGGAGAAACTTTGGGTGTCGCGGTGCACCTCGCGCTGGTTGATCAGGCATTTGCGCGGCTCGTGAACGAATTCGATAGGGTCTTCGATGGTGAGGATGTGATGGTGCTTATGGCTGTTGAGGTAGTCGATCATGGCCGCCAGGGTGGTGGACTTGCCCGAACCGGTCGGCCCGGTCACCAGCACCAGCCCGCGCGGCGATTCGGTCACCTTGCGAAACACCTCGCCCATTCCCAGGTCTTCCATGGTCAGGACTTTCGACGGAATGGTCCGGAACACCGCCCCCGCGCCGCGATTCTGGTTGAAGGCGTTGACCCGGAATCGCGCGACGCCCGGCACGTCGAAGGAAAAGTCAGTCTCCAGAAACTTTTCGTAATCCACCCGTTGCCGGTCGTTCATGATGTCGTAGATCAGCTCATGCACCTGCTTGTGGTCCAGCGCCGGCAGGTTGATCCGTCGCACATCGCCATCCACGCGGATCATCGGCGGCAGCCCGGCGGACAGGTGCAGGTCCGACGCCCCCTGTTTGGCGCTGAACGCCAGCAGTTCAGTGATATCCATAGCGCTCCTCAATTCCAGTAGAATGCCGCGAACCTCACCGCTGGCGCTTCCTTTATGTCCACGATAGCAGACAACATTGCTCAGGTTAGTTCGCGCATCCGCACGGCGGAGCAGACCGCCCAACGTGCCGAAGGCAGTGTCCAACTGCTGGCCGTGAGCAAGACCAAGCCTGCCCAGGCCCTGCGTGAAGCCTATGCCGCCGGCCTGCGGGACTTCGGCGAGAATTACCTGCAAGAGGCCCTGGGCAAACAGGTCGAATTGACCGACCTGCCCTTGATCTGGCACTTCATCGGCCCCATTCAATCGAACAAGACGCGCGCTATCGCCGAACACTTCGACTGGGTGCATTCCGTGGATCGCTTGAAAATTGCACAGCGCCTGTCCGAGCAGCGCCCGGCCGAGTTGCCGCCGCTGAACATCTGCATTCAGGTCAACGTCAGCGGTGAAGCCAGCAAATCCGGCTGCACCCCGGCGGACCTGCCCGCCCTGGCCAGCGCCATCAGCGCTTTGCCACGCCTGAAGCTGCGCGGGCTGATGGCGATTCCCGAACCCACCGAAGAACGTGCCGCCCAGGATGCAGCCTTCGCCGCCGTTCAACGCCTGCAAGCCAGCCTGGCACTGCCGCTGGACACGCTTTCCATGGGCATGAGCCACGACCTCGAGTCGGCCATTGCCCAAGGCGCCACCTGGGTGCGCATCGGTACTGCCCTGTTTGGTGCCCGCGACTATGGTCACTCCTGAACCATGACCGACTCATCTCTTTATAAGGACCTGTCATGAGCAACACGCGTATTGCCTTCATCGGCGCCGGCAACATGGCCGCCAGCCTGATCGGCGGCCTGCGGGCCAAGGGCCTGGACGCTTCGCTGATCCGCGCCAGCGATCCGGGTGAAGAGACCCGCACCCGAGTGAGTGCCGAGCACGGCATCGAAACCTTCGCCGACAATGCCCAGGCCATCGACGGCGCCGACGTCATCGTGCTGGCGGTCAAGCCGCAAGCGATGAAAACCGTCTGCGAAGCCCTTCGCCCCAGCCTCAAGCCCCATCAACTGGTGGTGTCGATTGCCGCTGGCATCACCTGTGCCAGCATGAACAACTGGCTCGGCGAGCAGCCGATCGTACGTTGCATGCCCAACACGCCGGCGCTGTTGCGCCAGGGCGTCAGCGGCCTGTTCGCCACGCCACACGTGAGCGCCGAGCAACGCCAGCAGGCCGAAACGCTGCTGTCGGCCGTCGGCCTGGCCCTGTGGCTGGACACCGAACAGCAACTGGACGCGGTCACCGCCGTCTCCGGCTCCGGCCCGGCGTACTTTTTCCTGCTGATCGAAGCCATGACCGCCGCTGGCGAAAAACTTGGCCTGACCCGGGAAACCGCCGCCCAGTTGACCTTGCAGACCGCCCTCGGTGCCGCGCACATGGCGGTGTCGAGCGACGTCGATGCGGCCGAGCTGCGTCGTCGCGTGACCTCGCCGGCCGGCACCACCGAAGCGGCCATCAAATCGTTCCAGGCCGGGGGCTTCGAAGCCCTGGTGGAAAAAGCACTCGGCGCCGCCGCGCACCGCTCGGCCGAAATGGCCGAACAACTGGGCCAATAAGGAGCCATTCATGATTGGATTGAACACTGCAGCGGTCTACGTGCTGCAAACCCTCGGCAGCCTGTACTTGCTGATCGTGCTGTTGCGTTTCGTGCTGCAACTGGTGCGCGCCAACTTCTACAACCCGCTGTGCCAGTTCATCGTCAAGGCCACCCAGCCGCTGCTCAAGCCGCTGCGCCGGATCATCCCGAGCCTGTTCGGCCTGGACATGTCGTCGCTGGTCCTGGCGATCCTCGTGCAAATGGCGCTGATGGCCCTGACCCTGCTGCTGACCTACGGCACCACCGGCAACCCGCTGCAATTGCTGATCTGGTCGCTCATTGGCGTGACCGCGCTGTTCCTGAAGATCTTCTTCTTCGCCCTGATCATCAGCGTGATCCTGTCGTGGGTCGCGCCGGGCAGCCATAACCCGGGGGCCGAACTGGTGAACCAGATCTGCGAGCCGGCCCTGGCGCCGTTCCGTCGCATCGTGCCGAACCTGGGCGGCCTGGATATCTCGCCGATCCTGGCGTTCATGGTGCTCAAGCTGATCGACATGCTGGTGATCAACAACCTGGCGGCGATGACCATGATGCCGGAAATCCTGCGGCTGCTGATCTGACCCGATACCGGCCTGATCAGTCAGCACCTCTCTCAGTGGGAGCAAAGCTTGCTCGCGAAACAGGCGCCTCGGTCCCCAAAAGACCGCATCGGCCCCATCGCGGGCAAGCCTTGCTCCCACAGGGTCTACGTTCACCGAAGAATCAGCGCCGCCCTTTGCTTGCCGCCCGCCACAGCGGTCTTTAGACTTACGCCTCATTTCAACGCGAGCAGGGTCGATGCCAGCTGCCTTTCCCCCCGATTCCGTTGGTCTGGTGACGCCGCAAACGGCGCATTTCAGCGAGCCCCTGGCCCTGGCCTGCGGCCGTTCGTTGCCAGCCTATGACCTGATCTACGAAACCTACGGCACCCTCAATGCCACGGCGAGCAATGCCGTGCTGATTTGCCACGCCTTGTCGGGGCATCACCACGCCGCCGGCTACCACAGCATCGACGACCGCAAGCCCGGCTGGTGGGACAGTTGCATCGGCCCGGGCAAGCCCATCGACACCAGCAAGTTCTTCGTGGTCAGCCTGAACAACCTGGGCGGCTGCAACGGTTCCACCGGCCCCAGCAGCCTCAACCCGGACACCGGCAAGCCCTTCGGCGCCGATTTCCCGGTGCTGACCGTGGAAGACTGGGTCCACAGCCAGGCCCGCCTGGCCGACCGCCTCGGTATCGGCCAGTGGGCCGCCGTGATCGGCGGCAGCCTGGGAGGCATGCAGGCCCTGCAATGGACCATCACTTACCCGGACCGCGTGCGCCACTGCCTGGCAATCGCCTCGGCCCCCAAGCTGTCGGCGCAAAACATCGCCTTCAACGAAGTGGCGCGCCAGGCGATCCTCACCGACCCCGAATTCCACGGCGGTTCGTTCCAGGAACACGGCGTGATTCCCAAGCGCGGGCTGATGCTGGCACGGATGGTCGGGCACATCACCTACCTGTCCGACGACTCCATGGGCGAGAAATTCGGCCGTGGCCTCAAGAGCGAAAAGCTCAACTACGACTTCCACAGCGTCGAGTTCCAGGTCGAGAGCTACCTGCGCTATCAGGGTGAAGAATTCTCCGGGCGTTTCGACGCCAACACCTACCTGTTGATGACCAAGGCGCTGGACTACTTCGATCCGGCGGCGAACTTCGACGATAACCTGGCGAAAACCTTCGCCAATGCCACCGCCAAGTTCTGCGTGATGTCGTTCACCACCGACTGGCGCTTCTCCCCGGCGCGCTCGCGGGAGCTGGTGGACGCGCTGATGGCCGCGCGCAAGGACGTCTGCTACCTGGAAATCGACGCGCCCCAGGGCCACGACGCCTTTTTGATCCCGATCCCGCGCTACCTGCAGGCGTTCGGCAACTACATGAACCGTATAACGCTGTGAGGACGCCATGAGAGCCGATCTGGACATCATCCAGGAATGGATCCCCGCCGGCAGCCGCGTGCTCGACCTGGGCTGCGGCAACGGCGAACTGCTGACCTGGCTGCGGGACAACAAACAGGTCACCGGCTACGGCCTGGAAAACGACCCGGACAACATTGCCGAATGCGTCGCCAAGGGCATCAACGTCATCGAGCAGGACCTGGACAAGGGCCTGGGCAACTTCGCCAGCAACAGCTTCGACATCGTGGTCATGACCCAAGCCCTGCAAGCGGTGCACTACCCGGACAAGATCCTCGACGAAATGCTGCGGGTCGGGCGCCAGTGCATCATCACCTTCCCCAACTTCGGTCACTGGCGCTGCCGCTGGTACCTGGCGAGCAAGGGACGCATGCCGGTTTCGGATTTCCTGCCCTACACCTGGTACAACACGCCGAACATCCACTTCTGCACCTTCAAGGATTTCGAAGCGCTGTGCCGCGAACGCGAAGCCAAGGTCATCGATCGCCTGGCCGTGGACCAGCAGCACCGCCACGGGTGGGCCAGCAAGCTATGGCCTAATCTGTTAGGTGAAATAGGCATCTATCGGGTCAGCAGCCCAGGCCTTGCCGATTACCAGGTCGCGGTGTAAGCCCCGGCCTCACCA
This sequence comes from Pseudomonas sp. FW305-28, assembly GCF_017351395.1. NCBI lineage: Bacteria > Pseudomonadati > Pseudomonadota > Gammaproteobacteria > Pseudomonadales > Pseudomonadaceae > Pseudomonas > Pseudomonas sp. FW305-28. The sequence continues at coordinate 5,781 of NZ_JACNDD010000037.1, read as the reverse complement.
GGAGCACGACATGAAACGTCTAGCGTTGTTTCTCATCACCGCTTGCCTGAGCGTGGGCGCCATGGCCGCCGACGTCATCAAGGGCGAGCGTAAGGAAGTGTTCGGTGATATCACCGTGCACTACAACACGTTCAACTCCACCTTCCTGACGCCGGAGATCGCCAAGGCTGCCGAGCTGATTCGCAGCAAGAACCAAGGTGTGATCAATGTCTCGGTGATCAAAAGCGGCAAGCCATTGATCGCCGACGTCAGCGGCACGGTGAAGGACCTGACCAGCAAGACAGTCCCCCTCTCCTTCCGCCAGATCACCGAACAAGGCGCGATCTATTACATCGCCCAGTATCCAGTGGACCAACAGGAAACCCGCACCTTCGAGATCAAGGTGCAAACCGGCGACAAGATCAACACCATCAACTTCAACCAGGAACTGTTCCCCGGCGAATGATGAACCTCACCCAACTCGTACTGGCCAGCCACAACGCCGGCAAACTCAAGGAACTGCAGGCCATGCTTGGCGGGTCGGTGCAGTTGCGCTCGATTGGCGAATTCAGCCAGGTGGAACCGGAAGAGACCGGCCTGTCGTTCGTGGAAAACGCCATCCTCAAGGCCCGCAATGCCGCACGCATCTCGGGCCTGCCGGCGCTCGCCGACGACTCCGGGCTGGCCGTGAACTTCCTCGGCGGCGCACCGGGCATTTACTCGGCCCGTTACGCTGACGGCAAGGGTGACGCGGCGAACAACGCCAAGCTGCTCGATGCCCTCAAGGACGTGTCCGAAGCCGAGCGCGGCGCGCAGTTCGTCTGTGTGCTGGCCCTGGTCCGCCACGCCGACGATCCGCTGCCGATCCTCTGCGAAGGCCTGTGGCACGGGCGCATTCTTACCCAAGCCAGCGGCGAGCACGGTTTTGGCTACGACCCGTTGTTCTGGGTGCCAGAGCGCAATTGCTCCAGCGCCGAGCTGGGGCCGGTGGAAAAGAACCAACTGAGCCACCGCGCCCGTGCCATGGCCCTGCTGCGTCAACGCCTGGGCCTGCAATGACCGACGACGCCCCCGCCCCCCTGATCCATGGCGGTGCACAAACCCCGCGGGCGCCGCTCCCGGTGCTGCCGCCCCTGGCGCTGTACATCCACATCCCGTGGTGCGTACGCAAATGCCCCTATTGCGACTTCAACTCCCATACCGCCAGCCCGCAGCTGCCGGAGGAGGAATACGTCGATGCTTTGCTGGCCGATCTCGATCAGGACCTGCACGGGGTTCATGGCCGCGAACTGAGCTCGATCTTCTTCGGAGGCGGTACGCCAAGCCTGTTCAGTGCCCAGGCCCTGGGCCGATTGCTCAAGGGGGTCGAGGCGCGGATACCCTTCGCCCAGGACATCGAAATCACCCTGGAAGCCAACCCCGGCACGTTCGAGCAAGAAAAATTCGTCGCTTACCGGGCCTTGGGCATCAACCGCCTGTCCATCGGCATCCAGAGCTTCCAGCAGGCCAAGCTCGAAGCCCTGGGGCGGATCCATAACGGTGACGAGGCGGTGCGCGCCGCCGGCATGGCCCGCCAGGCCGGGTTCGACAACTTCAACCTGGACCTGATGCATGGGCTGCCCGACCAGTCCCTCGACGACGCCTTGAGCGACCTGCGCCAGGCCATTGCCTTGAAGCCGACTCACCTGTCCTGGTACCAGCTGACGTTGGAGCCGAACACGGTGTTCTGGAACCAACCGCCGACCTTGCCCGAAGACGACACGCTGTGGGATATCCAGGAAGCCGGGCAGGCCTTGCTGGCCGAACACGGCTACGCCCAATACGAAGTCTCGGCCTACGCCCAGCCCGGTCGGGCGGCGCGGCATAACCTCAACTACTGGAGCTTCGGCGACTTCATCGGCATCGGCGCCGGCGCCCACGGCAAGCTCAGCCATCCGGACGGGCGCATCGTGCGCACCTGGAAGACCCGACTGCCCAAGGACTATCTCAATCCGGCCAAAAGCTTCCAGGCTGGCGAGAAAACCCTGGCCAATGAAGAACTGCCGTTCGAGTTCCTGATGAACGCCCTGCGCCTGACCGCAGGCGTGGACGCGCGGCTGTACCCGGAACGCACCGGGTTGCCCCTGCAAAGCCTGGCCGAAGGCCGGCGCGAGGCCGAACAAAGCGGGTTGTTGCAGGTCGAACCGACACGTCTGGCGGCCACCGAGCGCGGACAGCTGTTTCTCAATGACTTGCTGCAGACATTTCTGAGCTGATCAACACAAGGAAATCGAATGGATCTGGTACTCGACCTGCTGGCCACCGTGTCCCGCTGGAGCCGCAGCAACCTGTCGGAAATCTCCCTGGCATTGGTAGGTTGCCTGCTGGTGCTGTTTGGTGCCGACATCAAGGGCTGGGTCGACCAACGCCTGGGCAGCATCGCCGGCGCCTTGCGCGTCCCCTTGATCGCCCTGCTGTGCATGATCGGCAGCGGTGCCGCGCTGATCTATGCCACGCCATGGATCGTCAGGGGCTTGAGCCAGTTCAACAACTACAGCCTGGCGCCGGTGTTGTTGGTGGTGCTGGTGTTGATTGGCGTGGTGGCGGATCGGCGCTGATTTCGACCATTACACAAAACAAATGTGGGAGCGAGCTTGCTCGCGATGGCGGTATAACAGTCAACATTGATGTTGGATGTCATGCCCTCATCGCGAGCAAGCTCGCTCCCACAAGGGATCCTGTTTCAACAGGATCTTCTGATGCTTACGCCACCTTCTCGAACTTCAAATCCCAAACCCCATGCCCCAGCCGTTCGCCACGGCGTTCGAACTTGGTGATCGGCCGTTCGGCCGGGCGTGGCACGCACTTGCCGTCTTCGGCCAGGTTGCGATAGCCCGGGGCAACGTTCATCACTTCCAGCATGTACTCGGCGTAGGGTTCCCAGTCGGTGGCCATGTGCAGCACACCGCCGACCTTCAACTTGCTGCGCACCAGTTCAGCGAACGACGCCTGGACGATACGGCGCTTGTGGTGCCGGCTTTTGTGCCAAGGATCCGGGAAGAACAGCATCAGCCGGTCGAGACTGTTGTCGGCCACGCAGCGGTTGAGCACTTCGATGGCATCGCAATCGTAGACCCGCAGGTTGGTCAGCCCTTGGGTCAGCACGCCGTTGAGCAGCGCACCGACACCGGGACGGTGGACTTCCACCCCGATGAAATCCTGCTCCGGCGAAGCGGCGGCCATTTCCAGCAACGAGTGGCCCATGCCGAAGCCGATTTCCAGCGAGCGCGGGGCCGAGCGGCCGAACACCTGGTCAAAATCCACCGGTGCATCGGCCAGGGGCAGGACAAACAGCGGCGCGCCCTGCTCCAGGCCGCGCTGCTGGCCTTCGGTCATGCGCCCGGCGCGCATCACGAAACTCTTGATGCGGCGGTGCTGGCGCTCTTCGCCTTCTTCCGGCAGGACCGGCGTGTCGTTCGATTCAGTCATCAATGGCTCTTACTTGATCAGACCATCCAGCGGCGAGGAGGCGCTGGCGTAAAGTTTTTTCGGCATGCGGCCGGCCAGGTACGCCAGGCGACCGGCGACGATGGCGTGCTTCATGGCTTCGGCCATCAGGACCGGCTGCTGGGCGTGGGCGATGGCCGAGTTCATCAGCACCGCTTCGCAACCCAGCTCCATGGCGATAGTGGCGTCGGAGGCGGTGCCGACACCGGCATCCACCAACACCGGGATCTTGGCTTCTTCCAGGATGATCTGCAGGTTGTACGGGTTGCAGATCCCCAGGCCAGTGCCGATCAGGCCGGCCAGCGGCATGACCGCGATGCAGCCGATTTCCGCCAGTTGACGGGCAATGATCGGGTCATCGCTGGTGTAGACCATCACGTCGAAACCTTCCTTGACCAGGGTTTCGGCGGCCTTGAGGGTTTCGATCACGTTGGGGAACAGGGTTTTCTGGTCCGCCAGCACTTCCAGCTTCACCAGGTTGTGGCCGTCGAGCAGCTCACGGGCCAGGCGGCAGGTGCGCACGGCCTCGATGGCGTCGAAGCAACCGGCGGTGTTCGGCAGGATGGTGTAGCGATCCGGCGGCAGGATATCCAGCAGGTTCGGTTCGCCCGGGTTCTGGCCGATGTTGGTCCGGCGCACGGCGACGGTCACGATCTCGGCGCCCGAGGCCTCGATGGCCAGGCGGGTTTCTTCCATGTCGCGGTATTTGCCGGTACCTACCAGCAAGCGCGACTGGTAGGTACGACCGGCCAGGACGAAGGGCTTGTCGCTACGAACGATGCTCATGGGAAATCCTCTGTTGGGGTGAGGTTCTTGCGAAATGCTGCGAAACCGAGGCGGCTAGCCACCACCGATGGCGTGGACCACTTCGACCGAATCGCCGTCGTTCAACGTGGTTTCGGCGTGCTGGCTGCGCGGGACGATATCCAGATTGAGCTCCACCGCGACGCGACGTCCAGCCAGTTCCAGACGGGTCAGCAGGGCCGCAACGGTTTCACCGTCGGGCAGTTCAAGGGGTTCGCCGTTCAACTGAATGCGCATGCCGGATGCCGCCATCATTTTTAGGGGCTGGCATTCTAGCCCGATCAGTCAGGGCGACCCAAGCCATTCGTCATGAAATGGACCGGCAGGTCAGCCCAGCCGCCAGGCGGCAAGCCCCAGGCACAACCAGCCGATCAGGAACGCCACGCCACCCAACGGGGTGATGATGCCCAGCTTGCTGATACCGGTCAGGGTCAACAGGTACAGGCTGCCGGAGAACAACAGGATGCCGATGACAAACGCAATCCCGGCCCAGGTGACGACGCGTCCGGGAATGTGCGTGGCCAGCAACGCAACGCCCAGCAACGCCAGGGTGTGCACCAGTTGGTAGGTGACGCCGGTGTGGAAAATCGCGAGGTAATCGGCGCTCAGGCGATTTTTCAGGCCATGGGCGGCAAATGCCCCCAGCGCCACGCCCGTAAAACCGAAAAAAGCCGCCAGCATCAGAAAGCTACGCAACATGGGAACTCCAGTCAGACTCGGTGGACAGGGTCTGTATAATGGCCCGCTCGACGGGTTCGGCCAAGCCATCTCTATGCTGCGTTTATTGTTTCGACGATTCCTTAAAGCCCTGCTCTGGTTCGCCGTCGGCAGCGTCGTGCTGGTGCTGCTGTTTCGCGTGGTGCCGCCGCCGTTCACCGCACTGATGATCGAGCGCAAGGTTGAATCCTGGTTCGGCGGTGAGCCGATCGACCTGCAACGCACCTGGCAGCCTTGGGACCGGATTTCCGACAGCCTCAAGGTGGCGGTGATCGCTGGTGAAGATCAGAAATTCCCCGAGCACTGGGGCTTCGACATTGGCGCGATCCAGGCCGCCTTCGCTCACAATGGGCGTGGCGGTTCGATTCGCGGCGCCAGCACCCTCAGCCAGCAAGTGTCCAAGAACCTGTTCCTGTGGTCGGGCCGCAGTTGGCTGCGCAAAGGCCTGGAGGCCTGGTTCACCGCGCTGATCGAGGTGCTCTGGCCCAAGCAGCGGATCCTTGAGGTGTACCTCAACAGCGTCGAGTGGGATGACGGTGTGTTCGGGGCGGAAGCCGCAGCACGCCACCACTTCCGCACCAGCGCCGACGCCTTGTCCCGGCAACAGGCCAGCCTGCTGGCGGCGGTATTGCCCAACCCGCGGAAGTGGAGCGCCAGCCGGCCGAGCCCCTATGTGCTACGGCGGGCAGGCTGGATTCGCCAGCAGATGAGCCAGCTGGGGGGCGACAGCTACCTGCTGGAGCTCGATCGTTCGCGGCGAGCGCCCTGGGCGCAGTAGCCCAGACACTGAAACCC
>NZ_JACNDD010000036.1:0-46687 GCF_017351395.1 Pseudomonas sp. FW305-28 | reverse complement strand
GAGTGCGCAGGCGGTTGGACGATCGAGGAAACGTGCGGCACGAAAATCCGTTCGCCACGCAACGCATAGGCGGCAAACGATCCGGCCATCGGGTCGCCAACTGGCTCGGTGGCGATCAAGGTGAGCAACGTCGACCATGCATCCACGTCGCGTTGCCGCCCGCCTGCGCGGACGTCATACACCCGACAGCCCAAGCCTGTCACTTCCTGCGCAAGCACGCGCGCAGGTCCCCAAATAGCCAGATGGGCTGGCAACGGTGCCACACCGCCAGCGTCAAACAACCCGGCCGTGACCCAGTGAACCCCGACTGGCGGCCAACTCCCGTTGCGCGCACGTGCAATCCCACCGCCGAAACCGAGCGCACAGGCAAGCGTTACGTCGAATGCCGCGGGCATGCCCTCCAGGGCACCCAGGTAGATAATCGTCGAAGGAGGCTGATGCACACGACGCCTCCAGGCGCGATCCCACTGTGCATTGTCTGTAAAGTCAAAGCGGTCGAATACCGGGTGTGCCAGCGTGCCCGTGATTTTCGCCCCGGCATGCAACCAGAGCTCGACTTGGCCGTGAGTACTGAGGCGGCGCAGCAGTTCTGCGGGAGGCGCCACTTCGGCGACCAGGAGAATGCTGCCGAGCGTGCCCTCCGAAGGGTGGCGTCGCTGAGCCTCGGCGCTCCATTGCAGATGGTTGATACGTACGCCTGAGTCGTCTTCGCGCGGCGTTCGCCCTGACGATCGGTATTCGAGGTGCGCTCGCTGAAACGGGTGGCCTGCCGCCCCCCAACCCGTTTCCAGAGGATTCCCGCCATGCTCGTGCTTGCGCGCTTCGAGCCGAGGGGTTTGCTGGACAACCACGTGCGCGTTGGTGCCACCGATACCGAACGAGCTGACGCCCGCATACCGGAGTCGCTCGCAGTCAGCCCAGGACATCGGCCGGTGACAAATGGAAAATCTCGAGCCAGGTCGCGTCGCCGTTTGCGCAGTGGCATGCAAGGTCGCTGGCCACTGGCGATGAAACAAGCTGAGCGCCACCTTGATCAGGCCCGCGATGCCCGCCGCATTGTCGGTATGCCCAAGGTTACCTTTGACAGCCCCCAACAGGCAGGTTGAGGTCCTGGAACCGGGCGTTTCGAACGCTTGCTCCAGGGCCTGCAGCTCGATGCTGTCGCCGACGGTCGTCCCAGTGCCATGTGCCTCTACATAATCGACCGTCTCTCCCGTCATGCCGGCGACGGCATGGGCCATGCGGATCACGTCGACCTGTCCACGCATGCCTGGAGCCGTGAAACCGACCTTGTCGGCTCCATCGTTGTTGATGGCGGAACCACGTATTACCGCATAGATTCGATCACCTGCACGCTGCGCATCCTCGTACCGGCGCAGCAAGACCACCCCGACACCGTCGGTGAAGACCGTACCCGTCGCATCGGGACTGAAAGGCCGGCAAACGCCATCCTGGGCCTCAACGCTTTCAGCATGGTGACGATAGCCGTGGCCCAGCGGGAAGTGCACGCTTGCGCCGCCGGCCAGCGCCATTTCGCAATCACCGTCGAGAATGGCCTGGCAGGCAAGGTGAACGGCCACCAACGAGGTGGAACACGCCGTTTGCACGGTAACGGCCGGCCCGGTCAAACCGAGTTTGTACGCGACCCTGGAGGTCAGCGTGTCCTTATCGTTCGCCAGGCCGGCGCGCCAGCGGTCCGGACCTTGCCATGACTTGGAATCGGCGTGCACATGGGTTAGCAGATAGGTGTTGAAACCAGACCCGGCGTAGACGCCGATGCGCTCATCCGCCGAACGCAGGCCAATCGCATCCTCGCGTGCGTGCCAACAAGCCTCGAGAAAGACGCGGTGCTGCGGATCGATCAGGGCAGCCTCTTGGGGTGCGTAACCGAAGAAGCCGGCATCGAAACCCAAGGCATCTTCAAGGCTGCCATTCGCTTTCACATAGGCGTGATCGAGCAATGTGTCGGATGGCACGCCGGCCGCCAGCAAGGCTTCGTCCGATAGCATGCGCACACCGCAGCGTTGCTCGAGCAGCATCTGCCAGAACGCTTGAAGGCCGGCGGCACCAGAAAAACGACAAGCCATGCCAACAATTGCGATGGCACCCTTATCGTCAAGTGAATCGTCGTCCCTGGCACTCACCATTCCCCACCCTTCTGAAATCCTTTCCCTGGCAGTTCAGCGCAACATTGCCCCCGCACAAGCGGGACGGCATGCTGTCATTTCAATACGACATTATCCTATTCCAAATGATAACGATAATGGTAATTGCATGACGACTCCGTCTTAAAGATACTCCGATCCACCTCTTGTACGGAAGGACGTGATGATCCATGCTTTGCCCTGTGACACACACGCAAGCTTGGGTCTGATCTGAGCAACGAGCGGCACGCCAATGCGAATTCTTGGATCAAATGGAATGGTTCAACTGAAGACTGATAGTCGGTCAAGCACTTCTTCGAGCGCTTCCCGACTCAGCTTATCTTCTCTTCGTTCAAGGAAAATACCATGACAGCCAGAATGTCTCGGTTGATTATCTATGTGCGGGATGTCGCGCTGCTCAAGGCTTTTTACCAGCAGCACTTCGGGCTTTCCATCATCACCGAGGAAATCGAGAACGAGTGGGTCGTCTTCGATGCGGGCGGCGTGGAGCTGGCGCTGCACCTCGTCGGCCCCGCCTTTCGCACGCCGCCCTCGCAAGACCATTGCGGGCCCAATACGAAGATCGTCTTCACAGTCCCTGCCAATCTGGAAAAACATCGGGAGACGCTTGCCGCCGCCGGTGTTGCCGTGCAGGCGCTCAAGCGCTATGACGGATTCGCCTATTCGATGTACGACGGCGCCGACCCCGAGGGCAACATCTTTCAAGTCATGCAGCTCGACTGAATGAACGTACTGGCGGCAGACAGAAGCTGCACGCTCCAGGTCGTCAGCGACCGCCTCAGCTAGGTATGGCGATACCGGACATGCACACCGAAGCGCTGGATGCGCGCACCGTGGAAACATTACCCCTGACCCTGGGGCAACGCCGGCTTTGGGGGCTGACGCAACGGTATCCGCTTGATCCCGCCTATCACCATCTCAGTGCGTTACGGCTATCGGGCCCACTCGACGAGACAGCGCTTGCGGTCTGCCTGCGGCAGGCCATGGCTCGGCACGACAGTCTGCGCATGCGTTTCCCCTGCGTAGACGGCAAGCCGGTCGCACGCATAGAACCCAACGCCGAGCTGGCATGGCAGCGGCATGACCTGAGCGCGCTGGGCGTCCGCGCGCGGCAGTTCGCCGTGACACGGTGCGCTCGGCAGGAAGCGCGCCGTCCTTTCGATCTTGAGCATGGCCCACTGATGCGAGCCAGCCTGCTCACGCTGGAACCGGGAAACGCCATCCTGCTGCTGGTTTTCCACCACATGGTGATGGACGGTTGGTCGTTGGGCATCCTGATTACAGAGATCGCGGCCGCCTATGTCGCATACACTTCGGGCGAAACCGGATCGCCACAGGCTACGCCAGCAGCACCACCCTATCGCATCGGCGACTATGTCGCTGACGCATTGGATGCGACGAGACAGCCCGCCTATCTGGCATCGCTGGCCTATTGGAAGAAGCATCTGGACGGGCTACGGTGGACACGTCTTCCGTCCAACGGCGAGGCGTACCGTCTTCGGCCGCAGTCGCGGCGCGGACGCACGCTCAAGCACCGCTTCGACGGCATCATGGCCTCGCTCGATGCCTCGGCCCGCGCACTGCGCGTCACGCGCTACCAACTGATGCTCGCCGCATTCCTGCGATTTCTTGCGTGCCGCAGCGGCGACAACGACATCGCCATTGCCACCCTGCTCGCCAACCGCAACGAACGACAGCGGCAACGCCTTGTCGGCTATCTCGCCAATACCGTGATCGTGCGCCACCGCTGCGCAGCGGATGAAACGGTAGCCGACTTCGTCACAAGCGTCGTGGCGACTTTGCGCGACCTGATGCGCCACGGCGAGGTGTCGCTCTACAGCATCGCCCACGAAGCGCCGCAAACGGTCAGTGAGTCGCCGTCAATATTGTTCGCACTGCAGAACAATCCGCTGCCACCCTTGCAACTTGGCGAAGTGGAAATGGCCATGCTGGATGTGGACACTGGCATCGCTAAATTCGATCTCAGCGTCTATCTCGCCGAAGATTCCGACGGCATCGACCTCTGGATCGAGTACGACAGCGGACTCTACAACGAGGCGGCCATCGAATCGTTCGCCGAAGGCCTGGGCAGTATGCTCATACAGCTATGCCAAGCACTTGACGACCCGACCACCCCCATCGGCCAACTGATGCCCGACAACGTGCCTCTGGCCGTGCTCGAAGGACCGCGTCCGAGTGCGGGCGACTGCGCATCGCCACTGGATGCACTGCTTGATCAGGCCACACTAAGGCCCGATGACCTGGCGCTGGACGCTGGTAACGGGACGACGCTCACGTTCTCGCAGATGCTTGGCGGCATCCGAGCGATCGCGATCGGTCTCGATCGCCTGGGCGCCCGCCCAGGTGATCGGGTCGTCATCCTGGGCGACCGCAACCAGGCGACACTGTGCGCAATCTGGGCTTGCCTCGCGCGCGGCCTGACGTACGTGCCACTGGCGCCAGACCTCCCTCCCGCCAAGCTGAGATTCATTCTCGACGACGCGGCGGCCCATTGGCGGCTTGCCGATGACACGGCTCGAAATCTTCCAGGCGAATGGCAAGATCTCTCGCTCTGGCTGGCAGACGCCCACTCATTGCCACCGTATGACTCGGCTCCACTGCCTCTTGACGCCGGCCTGCCGGCCTACCTGCTTTATACCTCCGGCTCAACGGGAAACCCCAAGGGCGTACTCGTGACACGTGGTAATCTGGAGGCCTTCTGCAGCGCGATGGACCAGCTCGTGCCACGCACGTCCTGCGATGTGTGGCTTGCGGTTTCCAGCCTTTCCTTCGATATCTCGATCCTGGAACTGCTGTGGTCCATGAGCCGCGGCTTCCTGGTCAGGATCGGATCGCTCGCCGAGCTGTGCAATGCTCCACCGCACTCCATACCCGACGGAACAGGTCCATTGCCCGCACTGGGCCTGTTCTATTTTGGCTCGACCGACGACTACACGCCGTCCGATCATCTGGCGCTGCTACAGCAGACCGCACAGTGGGGCGACCGCAACGGTTTCGACACCCTGTGGACACCGGAACGACACTTCACCGCATTTGGAGGCTTCTTCTCCAACCCCGCGCTGACAGCCACCCACCTTGCCGCCCTGACGCAGCGTATCGCGATCCGTGCGGGCAGCGTGATAGGGCCGCTGCAGCATACTGTCCGACTGGCCGAGGACTGGGCTGCGGTTTCCCGTTTTTCAGGCGGTCGCGCGGGCCTCTCGCTCGCATCCGGGTGGAACCCGGCCGACTTCGTTCTCGCCCACCGCCCTATTTCGCAACGCGCAGACACGCGCTTTGAACAATTGCACGATTTACGCAGGTTATGGAAAAGCCAATCGGTCCCGTTCCATGATCCCGAGGGCCGCTACTTCGAAGCCCGCATTGCGCTAGCGCCACTGGCCGACATCCCGCTGTCGATGACGGTATCGAACCGCCCCGATCAGTTCGAGGCGGCGGCCGAACAAGGCCTGGATGTCCTTACACACCTGCTGGAGCAGGACATTGAGCAACTGGCCCGCAATATCGAATGCTATCGGCGGGCATGGCACGCGTTCCACGGCGATGACGGGCCACCAGGTCGGGTCGTACTGATGCTGCACACGTATGTTGGCGTGAACGACGCCGAGGCTGTCGCGGTGGCGCAACCGTTGCTTGCACGCTACCTCGCCGGCGCACGTGATGCACTGCGCAGTCTGGCCCCCGACCTGGAGGTGCACGCACAAGACCCACTGATCGAGACCGCCACACGGCGACTCATCGCCGACCGGAGTCTGGTCTGCGGCCCATGCACGGCCATGCAGCGATTGCAGCGTCTGCATCGCCTTGGCGTGGACGAGGTGGCCTGCCTGATCGATTTCGGACTACCCCTCGACGTCGTCAACACCGGCCTGGAGCAACTCGCGGCGGCGCGCAACGCGAACCACCATCCGCCTACAGGCGTTGCGCCAAGCCCGCCAGCAACGCATCTGCAATGCACACCGTCAGCCGCCCGGCTACTGCTTCAACGTGGCGGGCGGTTGCCGCCCGCTCTTGAGCGGCTGGCCTTCTGGGCAGTCGGCGGCGAAGCGTTGGACGATGGTCTGTTACGGCAAATGCGCATGGCTTGCAATGCCCCATTGGCAAACCTCTATGGCCCCACCGAAGCAACAATCTGGGCCACCTGTGCCAGCATTGCCGCGCGGCGCAGCGGCCCGGTGAGCATCGGCACGCCTTTGGCTGGCGTCCAGGTCTACGTACTGGATGACAGGCTCTGCCCGGTACCCCATGGTGTCGAAGGTCAGGTGTACATTGCCGGCGTCGGCATCGCACAGGGCTATTGGCGCAAGCCGGTACAGACCGCGACGTCCTTTGTCCCCGATCCTTTCGGACCGGTAGGCGGCAGGCTCTACGCCACCGGCGACCGTGCCCGCATCGATGCCGCCGGCCAACTGGTGTTCATGGGACGTCAAGACACGCAATTCAAGATCAACGGGCACCGAGTCGAACTGTCGGCGATGCGCGATGCGCTCGTACGGCATACGGCGATCACCGATGCGTACGTACTCGCATGCAGACTGGACGGGACGCAAGCGGCGCCGACCATCGCCGCCTTCGTGGTACCCCGCGGCGAAGTCGACGACACGCTCGACCAGAGGTTACTGGCCCACCTGGCAGACCAATGGGAGGTCGGCACCCTGCCCCGCGACATCATCTGCATTCCCGAAATCCCGTTGACGTCGAGCCAGAAAGTGGATGCCCTGCGACTCGAAGCGCTCCTGCGTGAAGTGCGGGCCCAGGAGATGTCTTCTCGGCACCCTGTATTAGCCAGTGCGGCTGAACGCGCAGGCTTCGAAACGCTGCTCGGCCTGTGGCACGAGGCTCTACCCCGGTTCGATGGCCATGGGAACTTCCATGACGCCGGCGGTAATTCGCTGATCGCCTTGCAACTGTTGGGACGGGCCAATGCGCACTTCGGCGTCGAAATCACGCTGCGCGATTTTTATAGTGCGCCCACGCTCGCTGGCCACTACCGCGCGCTGCATGCAGCCAAGGCCGGTCCACAGGGAACGGCGTTGGTGCGCGTTCCTCGCGAGAAGGAATATCCGGTCTCATCCGCACAGCGGGCGATGCTGATCCTGCATGACCGTGGCGAAACACAGGCCTACCACGATCACATCGTATTGACTATCCAAGGCCCCCTCTCGGCCCACGCCTTGAAACAGGCCTTCGAAGCACTCTTGCAGCGCCACCGCATTTTCACTACGGCATACCGCTTCGAGCAAGGCGACTACCTGCAGCGTTGGCGTGAGGACATCGCTGCGGATTTCCGTACCGCAGTGATAAATGACGAACCGATGGAGCCCTTGCTGCGAGCCTTCGCCGACGAAGCCTTTGACCTCGAAAGCGGTCGGGTCATCCGCGCATTGCTGCTGCGTACGCAAGCCAATGCACACAGTTTCTGTCTTGTCTTGCACCATATCGTCAGCGATGGCACGACCTTGCGTCTGGTGCTGGGCGAATTGCTGCGGGACTACAGACGTATCCAGGCGGGAGAAAAGATCCAACCGACTGAGGCGAAGTGGCAATACGTGGACTTCTCCGACTGGCAGTCCCGACATCTGGCTGCACGCCGTGAGGTCCTGGCCGCCTTCTGGCACGAACAGGCGATCCACTGCCGCGCCGCATCTGACGACGATGTCCCTGCCAAAACGTTGCCGCGGAACGCGCCGCCGGCGGGTCATATGCGCATCTCCATTGCGGGCGCGCCAGCCCAGGTGGTCGACCTCCTGACCGCACGCCACCGTGTCGGCGAGCTGAGTGTATTGATCGCCGCGTTGTGCCTGGCGATGGAGGACCCCACCACCCACCGGCCGGTGACCGTCGCCACTGACGCGCGCAACCGTGAGCGCCCCGAATTCGAGCAGGTCGCCGGGATGATGGTGAATCAATTGATACTGCCGATTCGCCTGCCTGACAGGGGTGACGTCGATGACATGATTCAAGCCTGCCAGCGCCAATTGACCGATGCGTTCAGCCATCAGGCATATCCCTACGAATGGTTCGTGGCGGCGTGGCGCAAGTCGAGGCAGACCCATCTGCCGCCACACTTCGATGTGAAATTCGTTCTCAACGATAAGCGCGCGCCCTTCGAAGATGAATCCATGCTTGTCATCCATGAGCAGGTGCTCCCACCCAGCGTGGCCAAATTTGACATCCTGATCAATCTGCAGCGCGATGCAGACAGCTACTCAGGCAGCCTGGCATTCAATACAGCTCGCCATTCAGAGCAAGCCATGCAGCGGCTTTGGGATGATTTCGTCACGGTACTCGCGCGGCTTGCACGAATGGATGATATCCAAGAGGAACGGCTGGCACTGGTCGCGAGGCGAGCCGAACGCTTGGAACCGAGGAATGACGCGATGGGCATCGCACCGGCGGTACGGGCGCCATCGCCAGCACAAGCGAGCGCGCTGCTCGCGCAGCTGCAGAATGCGCGCCGCAAGCCGGCCGGGGCGTCGAGTGCAGCGCTGCATTTCATTGCGCCCGATGCGCACTGCCCGGTACCGCGTATCGAGCCACTTCGGCGCAACGTCTCGCTCGCCACGGCAGCGATCCAAGCACGCACGGAGTTGACTGCGCAGCTGCGGCGTTACGGCGCGGTGTTGGCCAAGGGTTTTGCAGGGCTTTGCGCACAAGAACTGGGCCGTCTGGCGACGGGGCTGTGCGGCGAACTTGTCAGCTACACGGAACGCTCCACGCCGCGTACGAGGCTCAGCGAAAATCTCTACAGCGCAACCGAGCACCCGGGACACCAGCGCATCGACCTGCACAACGAGAATTCCTACGCCCACCAATGGCCGGGCACGCTGTTCTTCTGGTGTGTATCCCCCGCGCCATCGGGCGGAGAAAATCTGCTCGCGGATTCGCGTGCAGTACTGGCCCGGTTGCCGCACACACTACGGGAAAGATTCGAAAAGCACGGCGTACTTTACCAGCGTGAACTCGGTCCGCCGTTGGGCATGCCATGGCAGTACGTGTTCCAGTGCGAGCAACGCGAAGAAGTCGATGCCATCTGCCGTGACGCAGGTTACCGGGTCAACTGGCATTCGGAAGCGAACCTGAGCCTGTCGCGCGTCGCCGACGCCGTCAGCAAGCACCCCGTCACGGGCGAGGCCTCTTGGTTCAACCATGCGCTGTTCTTCCACGAAACCAGCCTGGACAACGCGGTGCGCCGTTCAATCCGAGACTTGTACGGCGATGGCTACCTGCCAAACCGCTCTTTTTTCGGCGACGGCTCACCGATTGGAAATGACGAACTCACGCAGCTACGCGCCGCTTACGCACAATGCGAACGCCAGCTGCTGCTCGAAAAGGACGATGTCCTGATCGTCGACAACCTACTGATGGCGCACGGACGTTGCGCCTACGAGGGGACTCGCGATGTCAGGCTGATGATGGGGCAAACGATCCGCTAGCACGGAGCTTCAATGAACAATGTGATCGCCAATGATGTTAAGAGCGTTCTCGAAGACGTATCGCAGGGTTATCCGCTGTCGCCGCAACAACAAGCGACCTGGACGCGAGAACGGCAACCGCAACGCTACGTTGCCAGCCTGCAGCTGTGCGGAAAGTTGAACCGTGAGCGCTTGCTCGAGGCGTTCAACCACGTGGCGCAGCGATATGAAATTCTGCGCACGGTACTGCCTGTACCGGCAGAGGGAGCCGAGCCGGTACAACAGGTTTGCGCGCACGAGCCGCTTTCAGCCTTGCCGGAACACCTGCCGACGCTCGCGCAGCAGCCCTTCTGTATCGCCATGCGCGACACGGATGGCGGCTGCGTGCTCGAACTGGGCGTCAGCGCCTGGAGCGTGGATCATTGGTCGATGACGAGCGTGCTCGACCGGCTCTCTGACAGTTATCTGAACGTGGCCCTGCCAGATTCAAGCCTCGTGCTCCAATACGCGGATTTGTCCGAGGGCTACCGTGGGCTGCTGTCTGACTCACAAGGCAGCCACTACTGGGCTGGCAGAGGGATTGGCGCCCCCGACGAAGCGCCACCGGCCACCCCCAGGGAAACCGAGCAAAGCGCCACACTGCACTGCGCCTCGGCAGCGAACGACACCTGGCTGTTCGCACGCTGGGTGTTGTTCCTGTCCCGTTGGACGCGCCATGGACGTGTCGTGACAGACTACCTGGCACCCGGCGCTCGCTTTACCCAGGAAGCCGATCTGATCGGCCCCATCGGCCGCATGCTTAGACTGGCGTTCAATGTCGATTGGACCATCGACTCCGAGAAGGCAACCGCCGCCATAGCCGAACAGACCGAGATGGATTTGTCATACACAGATCATTTCGATGGATCCACCGAGCACGCGAAAGGCGCTCCACGCTTCCTGTTCGTGCCGACCTGCGCACTCCCCCACGTTTTCGCCGGCATGGCCGTGGAAAAAGCCGTGCTTGCCCCGCCCCCATCAGCCGCCACGCTACAGCTTGAGGTGACCGCCCCCGGTAAGCTTCGCCTGACCGGGCGAGGCCTGCCCCCTGCACAATTCGAAGCCGTGATAAGCGATCTGAACCAGCTCTTTCGGTTTCCCGACCCTCAGGCGAACACCCACTTCGGCGCACGCCAGTGGAGTGCACTCACCCACGCCCCGTTGACCGGTGGCGCTGATATCGGCGCAGCGGTGGGCCGATGGGCATCTCAATACCCACAGCGGCCGGCACTGATCGGCCAGGATGCAACGTTATCGTATGCCGAGCTGGAGCACTCCATCCGCGCAGCCGCTGCTTCACTGCGTGCCCGCGGTGTCAGCCCAGGGCACACGGTGGCGCTGCAAACCCCGCGGGGGCCAGCCTGGATCATATGGTGGCTCGCCGTCTGGCGGGTGGGTGGTACGTTGCTGCCCCTCACGGCCGAATCTCCTCCCGAACGCACGGCCGACTGGTGCCGACGTGCGGGCGTTTACCTGCTTGTCTCAACCATCCAGAAACCCGAAGTGGCCGCAGACCTGCCCCCCGTGCTGGTGCCGCCCCCACAACCAGCCCTGGCTTCGGACGACGATACCGGCAGCGCGTACGTCCCGCATCCGTCCGAGCCCGCCTACATCCTTTTCACTTCGGGCTCGACTGGAGCACCCAAGGCTTCGGCCATCAGCCACGGCGCACTGGCTGCCTATCTCGGCTGGGCAAGTCCACGCTACGCCAGCGACAAACGAGGCGGCACCCTGGTGCATTCAGAACTCGGCTTCGACTTCACCCAGACCTGCCTCTGGCTGCCACTGCTCGCAGGAGAAACGATCCGCTTCGCACCGGAGCCCCTATCGCTGGACAAGCTGTACAGCATGCTGCTGACCGAGCCCACCTTGTCGTTCATCAAGCTGACGCCAGCCCACCTGCAAGGCATCGCAGCGCTGGAGTCACTGGTGCCACGGCCACTGCGCTGGCCTGACCATGTAGTCGTCGGGGGCGCGGCGCTGTCCGGCGGCATGTTGCCCGGTTCGCTGTGCCGCTCGCCGTCAATCGTGCACAACGAATACGGACCGACGGAAGCGACGGTCGGTTGCTGCGTACACAGCGAACCTGCAGACGTGCTCTCACAGGGGCCTGTATCCATTGGCTCGGCAACACCGCAAACTGCGCTATTCGCTCTCGATGCACACTTGCGGCAGGTTGCGCCTGGCGAAGACGGCGAGCTTTATATCGCCGGCGCGCAACTGGCCATGGGCTACGTGGGCAACCCGCGCGAGACGGCCCAACGCTTCCTGCCCCATCCCCACGCGGATCACCCCGGAGAGCGAATCTATCGGACCGGGGACAGAGTACGGCGCACCGATCGTTCCCATTATGTATTCCTTGGCCGACTCGACGACATGATCAAGCGCAACGGCGTGCGCATTGAGCCCGGTCATATCAGCGCACAGATGCTGCGACATCCTGCCGTCTCTGGTTGCCACACTTTCGCCCAGCAGGGCCCAGGCCAGCTACAGCCGGCCATCATCTGCGCGGTCACCCTCAGCGCTGCGGTCGAGACGCGCTCGCTGCACGCCTGGCTGGCGAACCAATTACCGGCGCTCATGCTTCCCAACCGAATCATAACGATCGAAAAATTGCCGTGCACGCCACAGGGCAAGGTCGATGAACGGCAGTTGCTGGCGGGTCTCTGCCAAGAGAAAAGCGCCGACAACGAACGCCTCGCCGAAGGGCTCGAGTCGAAACTGGGTGCCATCTGGAGCAAAGTCCTCGGCGTGCCGGACCTGGCTCCATCGAGCCATTTCTTCGCCGAGGGTGGCGACTCGATCCGTGCCATCACTGTTGCCGTGGAGGCACGCAAGCAAGGGGTGATGCTCTCGGTGGAACACCTGTTCGAGCATCCGGTGTTGCGGGATCTTGCCGTGGCGGCGGCCGTCCTGGAGGTGTCGCACGTGCCGCCGCTCCCAGCCGCGGTACCGCACCACGATGCGCTGCCTCCCGGCATCGAAGATACGTTCCCGATCTCTTACCTGCAGATGGGCATGATCTTCCAGAATGAGCTGGACGGTCGCTACCACGACATCTTCAGCTACCGGCTCGGCATGCAACTGGACGAACACTGCCTGCTGGAGGCCGCGCGGCGTCTCGTCGCGCGACATCCGGGCCTGCGCACCAGCTTCGACATTGCCCGCGACGGCAGCGCCGTGCAGCACGTCTGGTCACAGGGCCCGGATGTGCTCCACTGCGAGGACCTGTCGACACGTTCGCCAGACGAGCAGCAGCGCACAATTGCACAATGGATAGACCTGGAGCGTGAACGCGGCTTCGACGTGCGTAAACTGCCATTGCTGCGCCTGCAGGTGCATCGACTGGATGACCAGACGATCCAATTCACCGTCAGTTTCCATCACGCGATCATGGATGGCTGGAGTGACCAACAGATCCATGCGGAGCTTTTCGCCGACTATCGTGCCCTGGTCGAGAAACGACAGGACACCATCGAGCCTCCGCCCGGACGGTACCGCGACTTCATCGCAGCCGAACTGGCCGCCCTGCACTCCCAACAGACGCGCGCTTTCTGGCGCGACTACCTGTCCGGCGCCAGCCCCACGCGGTTGGCACCGGTGGCTGTCGCAAGGTTGGAGACAGGAACACGGGATTCCCACTGGAACCATTCGGTGACCTTGCCGGAGCGACTCTGCACACAACTGCAGGCCGCGGCGCGCCAATCCAGCGAGCCCCTGGCCGTACTGCTGAACGGTGCCCACCTGGTGGCACTGCGCCTGCTTACAGGCCATCGGGAAATCCTCTCCTGCAGCGTCGCCAACGTGCGTTTGGACGAGGAAGCCGCAGAGCGTACAGTCGGTCTCTACATCAACACCCTGCCGGTGCGCGCCACCATCGGCAACGAGACCTGGCGCACACTGGTCTGCCGTATCGGCCAGCAACAGCGCGAGGCCTTCGGCTTCCGACGGCTGCCGTTCTCCGAGATCCAACGGGAAGCGGGTGTGGAACGGCTGTCCGAGTCGCTGTTCTATTTCACCAACTTCCACAACCGTATCCCGGCCACCTCCACGCTCGTGCAGCACGACCGATTCGCCCACGAAGTCACGAGCTTCCCATTGACCGCAAGCTTTAACATTGAGCCAACAACCGGCTTGATTTCCTACAACCTTGCCTTCGACGCACGTCGTTTCAGCCAGGCACGCGCGGACCAGGCTGCGCAGTGCTACCAAGCGGCCCTGGACGCGCTCGCCAACGACATCGACGCGCCGCTACCCTCCCTGCACAAACTGCCGCAGTTGCGAAGCTCGGTGCTAATCGCCCGTGAGACGACTCCCGCAAGCCAGGCGGCAAACGTGCTGGAGCTTTTCGACGAGCAAGTCCGACTTGGCCCCAACGCAACAGCCGTACGCGACAAGGACGGCATTCTCAGCTACCGAGAGCTGGGTCTGCGGTCCATGGCACTGGCATCGGCATTTTCGGCGAGGGGAATGGGGCCTGGCAGTGTGGTGGGGATCATGCTGCCACGTACCGCTGACCTGCCCTTGGCGATACTTGGCGTGCTGCGGGCAGGCGCCTGCTTTGTCGTGCTGGATGCAGACGATCCACCGGCCCGCTTCGCCCACGTGCTCGCAGACACGGCACTTGTCGTTTGCAGCGAAGCCAGTGCCCACCTGATCCCCTCACAAGCCTGGGTAAGCCTGCGCACACTTGAAGAGCAGGCCCCATCGTCACCTGGGCCCTTGGGCATAAGGATTGATCCGGCGCTTCCCGCCTACCGCATGTACACATCCGGATCAACGGGTACGCCCAAGTGTGTCGAGATTAGCCATGCCAGCTATGCAAACGTACTCAGGCATTTCCGAGACCTGCTACGCACCAGGCCAGGTGACAGAGTCATGCTCACGTCCGCGCTCAGCTTCGACATCAGCCTGCTCGAACTTGGCCTTCCCCTCGCGAGCGGTGCGATGCTGCACGTGCTGACCCGTGAACAAGCGCTGGACCCCAACGCTTACCAGATGGCAGAACACACCACGGGCAATACCGTCATTCAAGCAACACCGTCACTTTGGTCCGCACTTCGCCTGCGAGGATGGCCGCGTACACCACGGAGCCAAGTGCTGGTGGGTGGAGAGGCGCTGCCCGCTCATCTCGGCAACTGGCTATGCGAGGTAGCAGACGAGGCATGGAACGTCTATGGCCCCACTGAAACCACCATCTGGTCGACGGCGGCACGCCTGGAACCGGACAAGCACACCATTGGCACGCCAATCGCAGCGACGCGCTGCTACCTGCTGGATGACCAGTTGGACCCCGTACCACAAGGGAGCGTTGGCCTACTTTACATTGGTGGCGCTGGCGTAAGCCTGGGCTATGCAGGCGCACCAGCCATGACGGCGTTGACCTTCCTGCCCGATGAGGCCGGTGCGCGCATGTACTGTACTGGAGACAACGCCTTG
Organism: Pseudomonas sp. FW305-28; assembly: GCF_017351395.1. Classification (NCBI taxonomy): domain Bacteria; kingdom Pseudomonadati; phylum Pseudomonadota; class Gammaproteobacteria; order Pseudomonadales; family Pseudomonadaceae; genus Pseudomonas; species Pseudomonas sp. FW305-28. The sequence continues at coordinate 31,608 of NZ_JACNDD010000036.1, read as the reverse complement.
CTCGATGAAACGGGCGCGCTGGTCTTTCTCGGGCGCAACGATCGTCAAATCAAGATCGCCGGACACCGGCTGGAGTTGGAGGAAGTGGAGGCGCGTCTATTGGCCCATCCGGACATCGCCGAAGCCGTCGTGGTCCAGCATCCGGCACTCGACGAGCGGCTGGTGGCTTATCTCGTGAGCCACGGCGGCGAGGACAACATCCCGGATCTCGAGCTGCGGAACTGGTTGTCCGCACATCTGCCGCCCTATGCGCTACCGCGCGCCTACCTATGGTTGAAGGAGCTGCCGCGCACCCTCAACGGCAAACTCGACCGCCGTGCGCTGCCTGCGCCGTCCCAGGGGCGACCGACCCTGAGCGCGCGTTATGCCGCGCCTGAAAACCCGCTCGAGCAGGTGCTGCAACGTATCTGGTGCAAGGTCCTGAAGGTCGATCAAATCGGCGTGGACGACAGTTTCATTGAACTGGGCGGCTATTCGCTGACGTCCATCCGCATCATTGCGCAAGTCCGCGAGTTGTTCGATGTACAAATCGGTGCATCGGCACTCTTCAAAACACCGACCATCCGCCAACTCGCGCAACAGTTGCAGGACGACGCTCCAGCATCAGCACAGCTCGAGGCCAAGGCCGAGATTCTTCTTTCCATTCTCTGAGTCTTCCAACCGAACATGACCACATCATTGCACTTCAGTCGCCGTACCTTTCTCGCCTCAATCCTCGGCAGCATCGCGGCCAACTTTGCCTATGCCAGCACGCCGCTCACGGGTGCCGGCATGCGGGTGGGAATTGTCGGTGCCGGCGTCAGCGGCCTGATGGCCGCGCGCTACTTGCTGGAGCTCATGCCCAACGTAAACATCACCGTGTTGGAAAGCGGTCGGGACTACCACGCTTGCTTCAAGTCGAACGAGGCCCTGGCGGGCCTGCGGCCCGAAAGTGACTTGCGCTTCGATTATGCGAACTGGGCGAACCGCGTGCGCTGGATTCAGGACAAGGTCACTGGCATCGAACCTGGCAAGATACTCACGCAGCGCAATGGCACGCAGGCCTTCGATAAAATCATCATCGCCACCGGTGTGCAGTTCCGCTACGAGGAGATCGAGGGCTTATCCGAAGAGAATTCCCTGAAGGTTCCCCACGCCTGGGGCGGCGAGCCGCAGTTTACGGCCCTCAAGTCACAGCTCAGCAACATCCCGGACAACGGCGTGGTCGTGATCGCACCGCCTGCCGGCACTTATAAGTGCCCACCCGGTCCCTATGAACGTGCGAGTCTCGTGGCGCACTATCTGCGCACCCACAAGCCCAAGGCAAAACTCATCATCGCGGACGCCAACGAGAGTTTCTCCAAGCAGCCGCTCTTCCAGCAGGGCTGGGAGCGTCTCTACGGCTTCGGCACGTCGAACAGCCTGATCGAACGGATCAGTGGCGCCCATGGCGGCAAAGTTATCAGCGTCGATGTGCAGCGCAGACACGTTAAGCTCGAAAGCGGCAACACCATTGCCGCCGACATTTGCAACCTGATCCCGCCCCAGCATGCAGGGACCATGCTGACACGCTCAAACCTGACAAATGAGAGCGGATGGTGCCCAGTGGACAAGGCCACCATGGAGTCGACACTGATGAAGCACGTGTACGTTGTCGGCGACGCTTGCGATGCCGCAACCATGCCGAAATCCGCTTTCTCTGCGACGTCCCAAGCCAAAGTCTGCGCATTTGCAATCGCGACCGAAGCCGCAGGCAATCCATCGCCATCCCCCCATTACATGAACGCTTGCTTCAGCCTGCTGGAGCCCGGCTACGGCATCTCGATCGCCCACCAATACGGGCTGGACAGGTCCAACAATCGTATTATCCAGATGTCTGGAGGGCTGACGGCGCTAGAGGCGTCGCAGGATGACCTGTCACGGGAAGCGTTGTTTTCCGAGGACTGGTTTCAAACGCTCACGCGACAGCTATTTGGCCCCGGTGATCCGTTGGTCTAGAAAGTCTCAGGGTTGCCAGGGACAACACTTCCGATGTTGAAAGTGCCCGCGTTCGCCTGCGGCTGGAACAACTGATTGTCCAGGCCGACGGCGCAGCGCTGGGCTGACCCCGGCACCTTCCACTCCGCAGCGGATGCGATGCACGGTTTTCTCATCGATCGCCTCCCTGTCAGATCCTGTAATAAATAGTCTCGTATGAAGTACTGGAAACCGTTGTAGGATTTCTTCCCCAATCATTTCCAGGTCTGTATGAACACCCTCCAGGAACCTCCCAGTCGCCTTTCAAAGAATCGTTTTCTCTCCTGCGCTCCAGCGGCCTGCATACGCTCGTTGCAGCCCCCTTCCCTCGCATTGACCGTCCGAGGGAGCGAATAATCCATGGAATGGATCGTTGACCCTACGGCATGGCTGGGCCTGCTGACGTTGATCGTGCTGGAGCTGGTGCTCGGCATCGATAACCTGGTATTCATCGCCATCCTGGCCGACAAACTTCCGCCCGAGCAGCGCGACCGTGCCCGTATCATCGGCCTGTCCCTGGCGTTGCTGATGCGCCTTGGCCTCCTCGCCAGCATCTCCTGGATGGTGACGTTGACCAACCCGCTGTTCGAGGTCTTCGGCAAGACGTTCTCGGGCCGGGATTTGATCATGCTGTTCGGTGGTGTGTTCCTGTTGTTCAAGGCGACCATGGAGTTGCATGAGCGACTCGAGGGCCACGTGGCGCAACGCTCCGGCAATGCCGCCTATGCGATGTTCTGGCCTATCGTTGCGCAGATTGTGGTGCTCGACGCGGTCTTTTCCCTGGATGCGGTGATCACGGCCGTGGGGATGGTGGAGCACCTGTCGGTCATGATGATCGCGGTGATGTTCTCGATCGGCTTGATGATGGTCGCGAGCAAGCCGCTGACAAAATTCGTCAACGGCCACCCTACCGTCATCATGCTGTGCTTGGGCTTCCTGATGATGATCGGCTTCAGCCTCACGGCTGAAGGCCTGGGCTTCCACATTCCGAAAGGCTACTTGTACGCCGCGATTGGTTTCTCGATCCTGATCGAACTGTTCAACCAGTTGGCGCGCTCGCGCCGCAAGAAAAGCCTGCAAGGTCTTCGACCGATGCGCGAGCGTACCGCCCATGCGGTGTTGCGCCTGCTGGGTGGCCAAAAGCTGGGGGCCGATGAAGTCGGCGAGGAAATCGCCGACATGCTGGAAGGCGATGAACCGGAGCAGGTTTTCCATCGGCGCGAACGGGTCATGATCAGTGGCGTACTGCAATTGGCCGAGCGCCCGATACGCAGCGTGATGACGCCTCGTGCGCAAATTGACCACCTCGACTTGGCAGACACCACGCAAGACATCCGTACGGCGCTGATGCACTCTTCTTACTCGCGCTTGCCGCTGATCCGCGAAGGACGCGTGGATGAGCCGCTAGGCTTTGTCCATAAGAAAGAACTGCTCAAGGAAATACTGGCGGGCAATCAGCCGAACCTGGAAGTCATGGCGCGCAAAGCCATCAACCTGCTCGACAGCTTCACGATCCTCAATGCACTGGAGCAAATGCGTAAAGAGTCGACCCACATCGCGTTCGTGGTGAACGAGTTCGGTGACTTCGTCGGCCTCCTCACCATGACTGACATCCTGGAATCCATTGCCGGCGAACTGCCGGATGCCAGTGAAATCGAAGGCCCGAATATTGTTCCCCAGCAAGACGGTTTCCTGGTCAGCGGCGCCCTGAATCTCAGTCAGGTCCGCGAACACATCGGCTTCCAGGCGAAAGCGACAGAGGATTACCAGACGCTGGCTGGTTTGGTGATGAGCCTGCTGGATCGCTTACCGATCATTGGCGACACGCTCAGTTGCCAAGGATGGAGCATGACCGTGATGGAGGTTGAAGAACGTCGAGTGACCAGGGTGCTGTTGCGTCAGGAATAAGCACAGAGATGCAATTGAAAGGAGCCATGACGGTGAGTGTCGATATCGATTGCGTAGTCGTGGGTGCGGGTGTCGTCGGTCTTGCCGTCGCGCGGGAAATGGCCCTGGCAGGTCATGAAGTGCTGGTGATTGAAGCCGGAGAAGCGATTGGTATCGGCACAAGCTCGCGTAATTCGGAGGTGATCCATGCCGGGATCTACTACCCGCCCGGCAGCCTCAAGGCCCAGTTGTGCGTCGAGGGCAGGCATGCACTTTATGCCTACTGCGATAGCCATGGGGTCAGCACACGTAAAACTGGAAAGCTGATCGTCGCCAAGGATGAAGCGCAAGTTCGCCAACTGCAGGTCTTGCTCGAGCGAGGACTGGTGAATGGCGTGGAGGATCTACGCCTGCTCGATCGTGAGCAGGCCCTCGCGCTGGAACCTGCGCTTGAATGCATTGCCGCTTTGTATTCGCCGTCGACCGGCATCGTGGATTCCCATGGGTTGATGTTGGCGTTGCAGGGCGATGCTGAAGCGGCGGGCACCACCATAGCGTTCTACTCGCCCCTGATCAGTGTCCAGGTCACCGCTGACGGTTTCCTTCTCAATGTCGGAGGGGCGGCACCGATGGCGCTGTCCTGCCGCCTGCTGATCAACGCGGCCGGCCTTAAAGCGCCTGCATTAGCCAGGCGCATGGAGGGCTTGGCGCAACAAACGGTACCCCGGGATTACCTGTGCAAAGGCAGCTACTTCAGCCTGGCCAAGCGCGCGCCCTTCACACATCTCATCTACCCCGCGCCGGAGGCCGCCGGCCTCGGGGTTCACATGACCTTGGACCTGGGCGGCCAAGCGCGTTTCGGCCCGGACACCGAATGGGTCGAGACCGAGGACTATCGGGTCGATCCATCGCGGGCCAATGCCTTCTATGCAGAGATTCGCAGCTATTGGCCCGATTTGCCGGACAACAGTTTACAACCCGGGTACAGCGGGATTCGCCCGAAAATTTCCGCACCTGGCGAACCTGCCAGCGACTTTCTCATCAGCAGTGAACGGCTGCACAACGTTCCGGGATTGATCAATCTGTTCGGGATCGAATCGCCCGGGTTGACCGCTTGCCTTGCCATTGCCAAGCGGGTTCGGGGGCTGCTTGAGCGCTAGCCGCTGATTTTTTTCCGAACCATCTTCATCAGATTTTCACCGACACCCTCGATGCTTTTGTTCTGCGAAACGACCTGGGCCCCCTCCATCAGATAAGTGAGTTCCATCGCAGCTTCGTTCGATTCGGGCAAATCGGCCGCGACACAGAGATCCACCAGTCGGAGGAACTGCCGCTTTTTATGCGCTTCGATGAGTTGGCGGGCGGGATTTCCTGGCTCGGGTAGCTCCGCCAGTGAATTGGTAAACGGACAGCCCCTATAAGACGCTGCCGAAAGATCCTGGGCGATGAACTCGGCAAACCCGAGAATCTGCGCCTTTGCATCGTCGGCGTACTGCGCCGAAAGCGCGTCGAATATCTCGGAATATTTATCGACGAGCAGCCTTAGCCACTCCAGCACCAGCGCGTCTTTCGAGTCGAAATGCCGGTAGACGGTCATCTTGGTCGACTTGGCCTTTGCCGCGATGGCGTCCACCGTCACCCGACTAATGCCTTCATTGAAAAACAGCTCCTCGGCTGCATCGAGAATCCTTTCTCGGGGAGCTAACTGTGGAATTCGTTCGGGCCGCATGGTGTTCTCCGCTTGACATCGATACTCAACGGTATCTTACTATACCAATGAGTATCGCTCGATACTGATAAGTAATCATACCGCTTTTGCCAGGTAGATGGCTCGGAGAACGCGATGAGAACCACTGAATACGCCGAATACGATGCGATGGGTCTTGCTGAGCTGATCAGCAGCGGTCAAGTCACTCAAGCCGAAGTCAGCGCTGCGGCCCTGTCCGCCATTGAGCAGCTCAATCCAAAGATCAATGCGGTGGTTGAGGTTTGGGGAAATGAACCTCAGGCAGCTACCGGGCCATTCAAGGGCGTGCCGTTTCTGGTCAAGGACTTAGGGCTGACTGCCAAGGGGCACCTGAATGAGCTGGGCAGTCGCTTGGCGACCGGGTGCATTGCCGTTGAAGACTCTAACCTGATGATCCGCTTGCGACAGGCAGGCCTCGTGACCATCGGCAGAACCACCACTCCGGAATTGGCTGCCAGTACAACCACTGAATCCGTATTTTCGGGCCCTACGCGCAACCCATGGGATTTGAGTCGCAGCGCCGGTGGATCGAGTGGTGGCTCGGCCGCTGCCGTAGCCGCCGGCCTGGTACCTGCGGCGCATGCCACCGATGGCGGTGGTTCTATCCGCGTGCCATCAGCCGCTACCGGACTATTCGGACTCAAGCCCAGCCGGGGCAGAATTTCAATGGGGCCTGCGGTGGACGAGGTATGGGCCGGGCTTGCCGTGCACGGTGTCGTCAGTCGAACCGTGCGCGACAGTGCCGCTTTACTGGACGCAACCAAAGGGGCTGCTGTTGGTGATCCCTTTGAGATTGTTAAGACGCAACATTCCTATCTGGCGGAAACGACTCGCGAGCCTGGCTCCCTACGGATTGGCCTTCTCCTGCATCCGCTAAACGCCACTCGTTGCGCCGAACCAATCGCAGAAGCGACCCGCAATGTTGCGGTCCAGCTCCAAGGCCTGGGTCATAGCGTGGAAGAAGTCCGTCTGGACATTGGTCTGAGCTGGGACGGCTTTATTGAAATGAATGCACGGTTCTGGTCAGCCAATACCGCTGCCTGGATCAATGCCATCGCTGCGGCAACAGGCCGCCCCATTGATGTCACCACGCTTGAACCTGCCACGCTTTCGCTGCATCAGATGGGGAGTCAACTCACCGCCATCGATTTGCTTGAGGCCATGCATTCGAGAAATCTTGTGACCCGTAGCATGGGTCACTTCTTCTGCAAATACGACGTCCTGTTGAGTCCGACGCTGCCAGCACTGCCCCCTGCAATAGGCAGCTATAACGATGGGCAGCAGCATCTGGATGGCAGAGGCTGGATAGATCGCGTATTCACCCACTCCCCTTTCACCGCGTTAGCGAATGTCACGGGGTCCCCTTCTATGTCCATGCCATTGGCGTTTGATCCAGCAAGTGGCCTACCTATAGGCATGCAGTTCTCAGCGGGCTTTGGTCGAGAGGACTCACTGCTGCGTCTGGCAGGTCAGTTGGAGCGAGCCTTGCCTTGGGCAGCACGCAAACCTGAGGTTTGGGCTGGAAAGCTGTAGCCCGGTGGGTATCCCTCAGCATTAGCGTGCTAGCCGATAGCCGGCTAGCAGATCTGACCTTTTAGAGCCGCCGAGAAAACGCTCAGCACACGGGATTGCGCAGGTCATGACTCCTGCAGCTTGCGCAACTCACCGCCCTCCGCCTTCAGACGCTCCAGATACGTGCGGGCATCCAACAATTGATAAGGGAAATAAAGCCCTGGCGGAGTCGGTGGCTGGCCGTCCAACCCGAGCAGCCGTTCCAGCGTCATGGCGACGCTGAGGCCGGTCAAGGGCGCAGCGCCTGCCGGGTGGATGACCGCATGACGTGTATGCAGCGGTTCGCCCTTGAGATCATCGCCAACCAGTTCGATGATGATCTCGGTGGACATCGGCCTACCCTGGCGTCGGCTTGAGCTCACCGCGGTGGCCATGTTGAACTGGACATTCGGTGCCCCCGTCGCCGTCGCCAGGCCAACGACATCAATGGACGAAAAGCCCCCAGCCTCGATTTGCGTACCATCCACCGCATGGAATCTGGCCTTGGACTCCTCTCCTTCGCGCCAGACGAACACACCGTCGCGTCGTGTCAGTGCGGCGGGCAGCATGTTGTTCAAGTGTTCAAAGTCGGTGGCGACGGTCGGGCCGCCGGTGTCCTGCTCGTCGACCAGCGCGTTGATACGGATATCGTGGACTCGGCTGAATGCCTGGGCAATGCTCAGTGTCGACACTGTTGTCGCGCCTGCCATCCATTCGTAACCCAGGACAATGGGCGAGGCGTCAGGCCTGTGCATGTACGTCGCGATTTCCGGCGCGATCTCGAAAACACCGGAGGAAATGCTGAGGTGCGGCACGCCGCGCTTCTGCGCAAACCGCAACCCGGCAATAGCGTGGTCCATATAAAAGACCACGACGGCGCTGATCGGGCGATCGCCGAGGCCCAGGTCGTCTGCGGCGGAATCAATCACCACGCCCTGCGCCCGGCCAATGTGCTCCGCGGCACGCTGAGCCTTGGCAAGGTCGCGACCACCGATCAACAGGGGTACATCGGGGTAAGCGGCGCGCAGCGCCCGGGCGGTGTGGTGGCCAATGGCGCCAGAACCGCCCATTAGCAAGATAGGATCAAGTGACATAGTGTGTTCTCCTTGTCTCTGGTTTAAACCTACTTTCAGTAGGTAAGCTAACACAACATCACGCACCTCAACCTACCATTGGTAGGTTTTTATCGACCAGGAACGAAAACGTGCAGAACAACACTGAGCAAAGCGCTATCAGTTCCCCTCCCCGCCGGCTTTCGAAAGCCGAACGGCGGCGACAGTTGCTGGACACCGCGTTATTGATCGTGCGCGAGGAAGACGCGGATCGCTTGACCTTGGGGCATCTGGCCGTGCGCGCCGGCGTGTCGAAACCGGTGGTCTACGATCATTTCGGCACTCGCTCGGGGCTGTTGATCGAGCTCTACAAGTGGATCGATACCGAGCGGGTCACCGCTTTCCGCGACGCCATGTCCAAGACTGCGCGGAGCCTGGAAGAGACGGCGCTAGTCCTGGCCAGCGCCTACATTCATTGCGCGGCCGATAACACCGACGAATTCCATGCCGTGGGTGCAGCCCTGGCAGGCAGCGAGGAGAAGGCGGCGGTGTTCCAAGAGCTTCTGGATAACTGTGTGCAGATGTTCATGTCTGTGCTCGAACCTCATGCGACGTGGTCAGCGGACGAACTCGAGCGATGCTGCATTGGCCTGGTTGGCGCGGGAGAAGCCCTGTCCGGCGCGTTGGTACGGGGGCGGCATGGCGAAGACGAGGTCATCGGAACGTTCGCTTCACTGATTCGAAGCGTCGTAGAACCGACAGGAACGCAGCGTTAGTCGCTGCCCTAACGGCCCCGAGATGCTTACTGTCCGATTGGCTGCTGTGGTGCTCAACGCAGCTTCAAATACACCCCAGCCAATCCGTCCTGTGAATCCGCGTTATAGCCAATGACCGCAAAGCCTTTCACCAATTGAATGTGATACGGCCCGTTCTTCTCGCTGGCTTGCGGCTCGCGCACGATGATCAGGTTGTCGGTGTCCATCGGCACGATGTGATGTTCGGTCACGTTGTCCTTCGTGGTCACGGTGAACTCAGCGACTTCTTTCCCATTGGCGTCGCGGTCCGGGAGGATCTTCAAGTCCAGATCCGCGTCGTGCCCCGGGGCATCCTGGCGCATCCGGTAATGGCCGCTGCGCTGGTCAGCGTCGACGTCGTCGATTTTATCGGCATCCAATTCCCGTTCTTCATCATGCAGCAGGACAGCCCGTTGGCGGTCGTCGCCCTTGGCATCGCTGATCCATGTGCCGGTGAAAAAATAGGGTTCGACTTTTTCCCGGGAGATCCGCCAGGTACCCGTTTGACCACCGTCGCCGGCATATTCATGGAGGCTGACAAGGCCATCGTCAGCATCTTCCCGAATGCCCAGCAGCTTGATCGGTTCGCTATTGTCCGCCTGGGTATAGCGCACTTCGCCAATGATCACGGCGCCTTGCGCCTGATACCAGAGCTCTACCGGGGTCTTGGCGTCGAAGGTGCCGGCAAGGATCACCGGATCCTCCTTTTCCGGACCTTCCAGGCGCGACTGTTCGTGCCACTGGCCTTCTTTCAATTCACCCGTGGTGCGCAGCGTGTAGCCGCCGGGCATGCTGGTGTTTTCGCCTGGCTCGGTAGGCTGGATTTGCTCTTCGGTGCTCGAATAGAGCAGCACCAACTCGTCGCCACGCATTTTCCAGTGGGTGGCGCGCGTCCAGCAACAGTCGCGGTCGGTTTGCGAAAGCAGGATGCCGTCCAGCGGGCTGACGGAGAACATGCCTTTGCTGTCCTCCTTTGCCAGGTTCGTCAGGGCCGGGTTGAGGGCCCATTGGGTTTTCTGCGGGTCTTGCAGGTAGACGTCGAATGTCGGTTTGTAGCTCGCCTCGGGATCATTGCCGTTGCGAATCGCCAAGTCCTGGCGGCCGTCGAAGTACAGCAGGCTCTGGGGGCCAAGTAGCCAGTTATCGACCTTACCGTTGCGGTCCACGGGCACATTGCCGGCGGGCGTCTGCAATTGCTGCAGGGTTTCGAGGGTTTTGCTGTCGCGCACGGTAATGAACGCTTGTGCCAGCTGATGTGGATCTTCCGGCGGCTCCGGGAACAGCACTTCGATCAGGTACTGACCGCTGCGATCATTCACCGAAAACGCCCGCGGCTCGGCCATGACCGAGGCCGTCAGAGCCGTGGAAAGAAGCACACTGCCGACAAGCGAACGCATCCATCGACTTCCTTGCTGAATTCGGGGCCGCAGTTTAGCGACAACCGTGATTCATCGCGAGACGACTGTTGCTATCAGATAAGCCCGGACTGTAACTGACGCCCTCCTCGCCCTTCGCTTACTGTCGTGGCTCATCCCACGGAGTGTTCCCCATGCCGGATACCGCCAATCTCTACCTGTTCGTGGTTGCTGTCGTACTTCTGCTGATCGTTCCGGGGCCCAACATGGCCTTTGTCACCAGCCATGCGTTGGCCCACGGCTGGCGTGCCGGCGTCGCAGCCGCCCTCGGCATTGCCTTTTCGGACGCGCTGATGACGCTGATGGTCAGCGCTGGCATTGGCGCGCTGGTCATGAGCTGGGCGCCAGCGTTCGACGTGCTGCGCCTGGCCGGGGCCGGTTATCTGCTGTGGCTGGCCTGGCAAGCACTCAGAACACCGGCAGCGACGCAGGATAGCCAGCTCCAGGCGGCTTCACTGTGGAAAATCTTCTGCCGAGGCGCCCTCAACAGCCTCTTGAATCCCAAGGCGCTGCTGTTCTTCATGGTGTTCCTGCCCCAGTTCGTCAACCTCAAGGCCGGCGGCGTGGGCTTGCAGTTGATCTTCCTTGGCGCCTTGCTGGCACTGATTGCACTGGTCTTCCATACGCTGCTGGGTGTTGGCGCCGCACAGCTCAGGGCAAAACTGGCAAGCGGTGGGATTTCAAGACGCCTGGGCACCTATGGTTTTGCCGGGGTCATGGCAGCGCTGGCGGCACGCCTGTTGTTTCTTGACCGACCGCTTTGACCTGCGGCGCCTCTGCGCCAGCCGTTGTCCTATGCTTACTCGACCTATTGCCGGAGCTGGATCAATGTCGCTCTCCGAAACCACCCTCCTCCAAAGCTGGCAGCACAATGCCCAAGCCTGGATAGAAGCCATCCGCACGGGGGCCATCGAAAGCCGTCAGACGGTCACCGACCAGGCCATGCTGCTGGCAGTACTGAGCCGTCAGCCCGAGCGCGTGCTGGATCTGGGTTGTGGCGAAGGTTGGTTGTTGCGGGCGCTGGCTGAACGGGGCGTCGAGGCGGTGGGTGTGGATGGCGACGCGACCTTGGTCGATGCGGCCCGGGCGTCGGGATCCTCGCCGGTGCATCTGGCAAGCTATGAAGCACTGGTAGAGGCGAAGGTGGACGTCGGCAGCGGCTACGACCTGGTCTGCGCCAACTTCGCCCTGTTGCATCAGGACATCATCCCGCTGCTCGCCGCCATGAACGCCTTACTCAGCCCTGGCGGTGCACTGGTGATCCAGACGTTGCACCCCTGGACCGTGGTGGCGGGTAACTATCAGGACGGCTGGCGGGAAGAGACCTTCGATGGGTTCAAAGGCCAATGGCAGCCGATGCCATGGTACTTCCGCACCTTGTCCAGTTGGCTCAATGCCTTGGACATGGCTGGTTTTCGACTGGTGGGCCTGCAGGAGCCGCAGCACCCGCAAAGCCCGGTGCCGCAGTCACTGCTTCTGGTGGCCGAACAATCCCCGTCATGGCGTTAGCGACTCGACGGCCCCCCCTTCGGTGTTACCGGAATATCGTTACCACAGCGCCACCGTATAGCTGACGATCAGCCGATTCTCATCCAGGTCATTACCAAAATTCGAGCGCACCGTCGCGTTGCGCCATTTCAAGCCCAGCCCCTTCAACGTGCCGTCTTGCACCACATAGGCAATGTCCGTGTTGCGCTCCCATTCCTTGCCTTCGCCTGCGGCGCTGCGCTGGACGTTGTCGCCACTGATGTATCGAGTCATGAAGGTCAGCCCGGGCACGCCAATGGCCGCGAAGTTGTAGTCATAACGCGCTTGCCAGGAACGTTCGTTGATGTTGGCGAAGTCGCCGATCTGCACGAAGTTGACCAGGTACGGATCGCTGCGGCCGATGTAGGGGAACGGATCGTCGCCGCTCATGCGCTGATAGCCCAGGCCCACGGCATGGCCCGCCAGGCTGTAGGTGAACAAGGCGCCGAAGGCCTGGTTGTCGAGATCGCGGAAGCTGCCGTCTTCGGCGCTGCGCGAGTAACGCACGTCACTCTTGAATGACTGGCCTGCGCCCAGGTCCAGGGTGTGGACGAACCCGAAATAGTTTTGCTGGTAGATATCCTGCAACTGGCTATAGCGGTATTGCGCCGTGAGGTTCGGCAGGAACTGATAGTCCGCCCCGGCGAACTGGAACTTGTCACTGCTGCCACCGATACGGTTGGCGGTCATGTCCTGGTAGTCGGTGGAGTCGACAAAGTTGATCTGCGTGAGTTGCCCGGCAGTCAGCTTCAAACGATCGATTTCCTGCACGCTCAGCAACCCACCCTTGAACGTTCCCGGCAACAGGCGCGTGTCGTTGGAACTCACCGCCGGGTCCTTGATCTGCAACGTCCCCAGTTTCAAGGTGCTATTGGACAGGCGCACCTTGGCGGTCAGGCCCAATTCGCCATAACGGTCCTGGGAACCGCCAGACAAATCCGCTGGCAACAGATTGGTGCCGGCCGTGCCGCCGCCGGAGTCCAGCTTGAAACCGGCCATGCCCAAGGCATCGAGGCCGAAACCCACGGTCCCGGCGGTGTATCCCGATTCCATCCGCAGCAGAAAGCCCTGGGCCCATTCCTCGGCCTTGTCCCGTGCCCCTTCCTGGCGAAAGTCGCGGTTGAAGTAGTAGTTGCGGGCCTCCAGGCTGCCTTTGCTGTCGGCGATGAAGTCAGCCTGGGCGCACGGCACGCCGATCAGGCTCAGGCTGAGCAAGGTGCCCGCCGAGGTGCAGGTCCATCGAGGGAATGTGGCATGTTGCATGGCGCGCTCCTTTTATGGGCGCGAGCGAACCCGCCAGGGCTGTGCGCACGCCTCGTTATTGTTGTCATGGGGATACCGGCGCAATGGGCCTGCGTCGTGGAGCGGATTCTTGGTGCCGGATCCGCGCAGCGTCAAACGGGAAAAAAGCCGGATCGGGCATAAGAAAATTTGATGCGCCCGATGGCCCGATCTGGAGTAACAATTGCAATCAATAAGAACTACACGTCCCCAGAGAGCCTTCATGAACCTCAAATTCCTCGAAACCTTCGTCTGGGTCGCCCGGCTGCAAAGCTTCAGCCTCACCGCTGAGAAGATGTTCAGCACCCAGGCGGCGATCTCCAGCCGGATCGCGTCACTGGAAGAGGAACTGGGCTTGCGCCTGTTCGTACGGGATTCGCGCGGCGTCTCGCTGACACCCGAAGGCCTCAAGGTGCTCGATTACGCGCAACAGATGCTCGACGTCCAACGGGCGCTGAAGCAATCACTGGACACCAGCAGCCCCCAGCAAGGCCTGGTGCGCATCGGCGTGATGGATACGGTGATCCACACCTGGCTCAGCCCATTGATGTCGATGCTGATGCAGGCCTTTCCCGCCGTGGAAATCGAAATCACCGCCGATGCCGCACGCAACCTCTGTGAGCAATTGCAGAAAGGCTACCTGGACATCGTGTTCCAGACCGATCTGGTGCGCCACGAAAGCGTGCGCAATCTGGAACTGGGGCACTACCCCATGCATTGGATCGCCGCCAGCCAGTCGATCTATGCCCGACCCTATGGGTCGTTGGCGGAGATGGCCAGCGAGCGCATCATCACCTTCGTCAAGCATTCGCGCCCGCATCAGGACGTGCTCAACCTGCTGTACGCCCATGGCGTGAGCGCGCCGCGGGTCAGTTGCGTCAATTCGGTCTCGGCCATGACCCGGCTGATTCGTGACGGTTTCGGCATCGGCGCCTTACCGGCCGCGCTGGTGGCCAAGCCCCTGGCCAGCGGCGAATTGATCCCGCTCGAACCCGGTATCGCCCTGCCCCAACTGGACGTCGTTGCGTCCTGGCGCGCTGGCGTCGGCCTGGAGTTGATCGAGAACATCGTCCAGATGAGCCGCCAGGTGGTCAGCCAGTACGCCGTCGATGTCGGGCCGTTGCGCATGGTGGCCGCCCCCGGCCTGAACAGCCAGGCGCCTCTCGAATAACTTTTAGTTGTCGCGGGGTACCAATATTCCTTGTTGGACGTCCTCACCACGCTGTTCTCAAAGTAGCGAACGAACACTTGGAGAACCCGTGATGACGTCCTTCGAACAACTGCAGCAATGCACGCCTCTCGTCCTGCGCCAAAGCATCGCCGCCGGCCAGTACCAGGGCCATACCAGCGGCCTGGGCCAGGGTCGCGTGCAAGCCAATATCGTGATTCTGCCCGGCGACTGGGCCAATGAATTCCTGCGCTACTGCACCCTCAACCGCCAGGCCTGCCCGGTGCTTGACGTGACCGAGCCAGGGGATCCGTTCTTCCGCAACCTGGGCGCGGCCATCGATATCCGTCATGAAGTGCCTCAATACCGGGTCTATCGCCACGGCGAGTTGAGCGAGTCGCCGCTGGACATCGAACACCTGTGGCAGGACGACCTGGTGGCCTTCGCCCTCGGTTGTTCGTTCTCCTTCGAACAACCCTTGCTGGAGGCCGGCATCCGTTTGCGGCACATTGAACTGGGACGCAATGTCGCGATGTTCCAGACCAACATCGACACGCGACCCACCGCCCGCCTGTCTGGCAAGATGGTGGTGACCATGCGGCCGATGAAAGCCGCCGCGGCCATCCAGGCGATCCAGATTACCGGGCGCATGCCCAATGTCCACGGCGCCCCGGTGCACATCGGCGATCCATCACTGATCGGCATTCAATCCCTGGACACGCCGGACTACGGTGATGCCGTACCGGTGGAAGCGGACGAGATCCCGGTGTTCTGGGCCTGCGGCGTGACGCCTCAATCGGTGGTCCAGGCCTCGCGTCCACCGCTGTGCATCACCCACGCCCCGGGTTGCATGCTGGTGACGGACTTATGGAACAGTGATTTGTAGGCCTCGAACGAGGCTGCTTTGCGACTTGAAGGGATCCACGATGAATACTGCTCAGTTCTCGATTCAACAGTACATCCGTGCCAAGGACGGCAACCGCCCGCACCTGCTGGACCAGGCCTTTACAGCGGCTGCCATCCTGGACATGGTCGTGCACACCGGCGCCATCACGTTTCCCGACCACGTTGAAGGCCGTGCCGCCATTGGCGATGTGCTGGTCAGGCGCTTCGGCCAGACCTTCGAAAACGTCTACACGTTCTGCCTGGCCGCCCCTCCGCCGGCAAACGCCGAGGCGTTCCAGTGCAAATGGCTGGTGGCGATGTCAGACAAGAACAGCGGCGAGGCGCGTGTCGGTTGCGGCCTGTACGACTGGCAGTTCGATCCGCAGTCGCAACGGGTCAAGCGATTGACCATCACCATAGAACACATGAAGACCCTGCCGGCGACCGATCTGCCGATGATCATGGCCTGGGTATCAAGGTTGGACTATCCATGGTGCCGGCCCGAGGCGATTATTGATAACGCGCCGGATTTGGACGAATTGCTAGAGGTAGTCCGCTGCTTGGCTAATACCGGAGCAGTGAAGAAAATGAAGCCCGCCTAGGCAATTGTGACGAGGGGATTTCTCTGTGGGAGCAAAGCTTGCTCGCGATGCAAAGGCCTCGGTTCCTAGGGAGACCGCGTTATCTTCATCGCGGGCAAGCCTTGCTCCCACCGGGTGGGGTTACTCCCGTCGCCATTGTTTCTATGCGCCCATGACTGTCCCAAGGAACCGCCCCCAGTGAACATCAAGTTTCTCGAAACCTTCGTCTGGGTTGCCCGCCTGAAGAGCTTTCGCCTCACCGCGGAAAAGCTGTTCACCACCCAGGCCTCCATTTCCAGCCGGATCGCCGCCCTGGAAGATGAAATGGGCGTGCGCCTGTTCGTGCGCGATTCCAAAGGGGTGTCGCTGACCTCCGAAGGCCAGCGCGTGCTGGAATACGCCGAGCGCATCATGGACACCCTGCAAAGCATGAAAGCCGTGATCAAGGATCCGCGCCAGGTGCGTGGCCGGATCCGTATCGGCGCGATGGATACGGTGATCCACACCTGGCTTAGTCCCTTGGTGACACGCCTGATGGAATGCTACCCGGCCCTGGAGATCGAACTGTCGGCCGACACCGCGAGCAACCTCTGTTCACAGCTGGAAAAAGGCTACCAGGACATCATTTTCCAGACCGACATCCTGCGCCTGGACAGCGTGCGCAATGCGTTGCTGACCCGTTATCCGATGCACTGGGTGGTGCGCACCGGCTCCGCCTATGACCGAACCTATGGGTCACTGGAAGAACTGTCCCAGGAACGCATCGTAACGTTCTCACGCAACTCACGGCCTCACCAGGACATCCTCAACCTGCTGCACTCGGCCAACATCGTCTCGCCACGCATCAACTGCGTGAACTCGGCCTCGGCCATCACCCGCCTGGTTCGCGACGGCTTTGGCATCGGCGCCATGCCCGCGGCGCTGGTGGTCGGCGAACTGGCCCAGGGTACATTGACCTTGGTGGACGGCGTGCCGCTGCCATCGGTCATGGACATTGTCGCCAGTTGGCGGACCGGCGCCGGAATGGAGCGAGTGGAAGACATCGTCAGCCTGACCCGGGAGGTGGTCGGCGAGTTCGTCGCGCAACTGCCAGCCGCGTACCGATTGGCGGGGCAAGACTTCAGCGGACTGTAAGTGAACTGCAATATCCCCGACTTATTCTGGACCAAGCGCACTGCGGCGAACGCTGGTTGTGCATGTCGCTCGCTCGGAATGATCCAGGGAATCCGCCATGAAGATCAGTGTATTCGGAAGTGGTTACGTAGGGTTGGTGCAAGCCGCCGTGTTGGCGGAGGTGGGCCATGACGTGGTGTGCATGGACATCGACGAGCGCAAGGTCGACAGCCTTCGGCAAGGCCAGGTGAGTATTTTCGAACCCGGCCTGGCCGCGCTGGTGCGCGAAGGGCTGGAGGCCGGGCGTTTGCACTTCACCTGTGACGAACAGCTTGCCGTGCAACACGGCCAGGTACTGTTTATCGCCGTGGGTACGCCCTCCCGGGACGATGGCAGTGCCGACCTGAGCCAGGTGCTGGCCGTTGGCGAGGCTGTCGCCCGTTATCGCGAGCAACCGCTCATTGTGGTGGAGAAGTCCACCGTGCCGGTGGGCACCGGTGACGTTCTGCGGGCGCACATCGACAGATACCTGCTCAAGGCCAGTCGCTTGCTGCAGTTCGATATCGTCTCCAACCCCGAATTCCTCAAGGAAGGCTCGGCCGTCGCCGATTGCCGTCGTCCGGATCGCATCGTGATCGGCTGCGAGCGCGATGAAGTGCGCGAAACCATGCGCGACCTGTACGCACCGTTCAACCGCAATCACGATCGAGTCCTGTTCATGGACCTTCGCAGCGCCGAGCTGACCAAATACGCGGCCAACGGCATGCTGGCGACCAAGATCAGCTTTATCAACCAGATCGCCGAGCTGGCCGAACACCTGGGGGCCGACATCGAGTCCGTGCGCCTGGGCATCGGTGCCGACTCGCGCATCGGTTACCACTTCATCTACCCGGGATGCGGCTACGGCGGCTCGTGCTTCCCCAAGGACATGCGCGCCCTGATCCACACCGCCGAGCAGGCGCACTGTTCCAGCGACCTGCTGCAAGCGGTGGAAGCCATCAACGGTCGGCAGAAACACAAGCTGTTCGAGCGGATCAACGCGTTCTACCAGGGCGACCTGCGCGGCAAGACCTTCGCGCTGTGGGGCCTGGCCTTCAAACCCAACACCGACGACATGCGCGATGCTCCGAGCCGCACCCTGCTGGAGTCGCTCTGGGCTGCGGGAGCCAGTGTCCGCGCCTTTGACCCCGAGGCGATGCAGCAGACGCAACTGCTCTATCCAGACGAAACCCGACTCATGCTGATGGGCACGCCGGAATCGGTGTTGCCAGGGGCCGACGCGCTGGTCATCTGCACCGAATGGCAGCCCTTCAAGGCGCCGGACTTCGAGCTGATCCGGCAGCGACTCAAGGCCCCGGTGATTTTCGACGGGCGCAACCTGTTCGACCCCGAACGCATGGCCGACAAGGGCTTTACCTATTTTCCCATGGGCCGCGGCCAGTCACGCAACCTGCCCATTGCCCAGCAAACGTGGTTCCCCGCCTCAAGAAGCGCTTGAGCCTGACCGTTACCTCAAAATTAATGCACTCAACCAGCATTAATATGAATTTGTAAGCAAGGGTTGTGACCGGCACACTGTGCACCGTTCCTCCCCCAACTGTTGGAACACTTAAAGGGCTTTCTGGGATTTTCCCGTAAGCCCCTTTTTTTGTTCGTTTTTTGGATTCTCGCTAAATGCTTTCTCGCTGGTTTCCCGCCGCTATCAATACCCGCCCCACCGAATGGAGTCGCGCCGCCCTCGGCATGGCCCTGGGGACGATGTTCAGTGTCTGGCTATGTGGCCAGGTCTTTGGCCTTGAGGTGGCGCAACACCTGATCGGCCCCCTCGGCGCTTCGGCCGTGTTGTTGTTTGCCGTGTCCTCGGGTGCCCTCGCCCAGCCCTGGTCGATTGTCGGCGGCTACCTGTGTGCGTCGGTCGTGGCACTGCTGGTGGCCCATGTATTGGGGCGGACGCTGGGCAGCGCCTGCCTGGCGGCCGGCATGGCGCTGGTGTTGATGTGCTGGCTGCGTTGCCTGCACCCACCGGCAGGCGCCCTGGCGGCGACTTTGGTGCTGGCGGATCCGTCCATCGTTGCCCTGGACTGGCAGGCGGTCGGCGCGGCCATGTTGGCCGGCTCCGGGTTGCTCGCCTGTGCGCTGGCCTACAACAACCTGACGCGAGTGCGCTATCCCAAGCGCGCCAGCGAACCGGCGGCCGTCATACCGGCTGACCACCCTCCCGTCGACCGCCAGGCCATCACCGCCGAAGACCTGAAATTGGCGCTGGCGGAAATGGAGGCCTTCTTCGACGTCACCCCGCAAGATCTCGAACAATTGATCCAGGCCAGCGAGCGAAACGCCAGGCGCCGCAGCATCGCGGAGGTGCTTTCCGGTCGCGGTTGAGCCTGTGGCTGCTATAAATATGCAGACAGGACCTGCACGTATCCCGGTTGTGCAAGGCAAATTTGCACTGGTACGATCCTGAACGGGTACGCGCGACACCATTCGTAAAAAACAATAAAAGCAGGGAGTTAGCGATGACAGCTCAGGTTTCATCCCAAGCTGCGGAAACCATGGAAACCGTGGCCAATGAGGTGCTGGTCGACGTTCGCAATCACATTGGCCACTTGACCCTGAACCGCCCCGCCGGCCTCAATGCCCTCACCCTGGGCATGGTGCGCAGCTTGCAGCAACAACTCGATACTTGGGCACTCGACCCACACATTCGTGCGGTGGTACTGCGTGGCGCGGGCGACAAGGCCTTCTGCGCCGGCGGTGATATCCGCTCGCTGTACGACAGCCACAAGCAGGGCGACACCCTGCATGAAGATTTCTTCGTCGAGGAATACGCCCTCGACCTGACGATCCACCATTACCGCAAACCGATTCTCGCCTTGATGGACGGCTTCGTGCTGGGCGGTGGCATGGGCCTGGTGCAAGGCGCCGACCTGCGGATCGTGACCGAACGCAGTCGTCTGGGCATGCCGGAAGTCGCCATCGGCTATTTCCCGGACGTGGGTGGCAGTTATTTCCTGCCGCGCATTCCTGGTGAGCTGGGGATCTACCTGGGGGTCAGCGGCGTACAGATCCGTGCCGCCGACGCGCTGTACTGTGGGTTGGCCGACTGGTATCTCGACAGCCGCAAACTCAAACAGCTCGATGAGCGCCTCGATAGGCTGGAATGGCACGACACGCCGCTCAAGGACCTGCAAAGCCTGCTGGCCAAACTCGGCCAGCAACAACTCCCTGCGCCCCCCCTGGCCGATTTGCGGCCGGCCATTGACCATTTCTTTGCCCTGCCCGATGTGCCAAGCATGGTCGAGCAGTTGCGCCAGGTCACCGTCGTCAACAGCCACGAATGGGCGCTGAAGACCGCAGACTTGCTGGAGAGTCGCTCGCCCCTGGCCATGGCCGTGACCCTGGAAATGCTGCGGCGCGGTCGGCATTTGAGCCTGGAAGACTGTTTTGCCCTGGAACTGCATCTGGACCGGCAATGGTTCGAACGCGGTGACCTGATCGAAGGCGTGCGCGCCTTGCTGATCGACAAAGACAAGAACCCGTGCTGGAACCCGCCGACCCTGGAGGCGCTGGACGCCGACCATGTGGCGAGTTTCTTCGACGGCTTCGACGACCACGGGAACTGAGCCATGCACGACCTCGAACTGACCGAAGAACAAGTGATGATCCGCGACATGGCCCGGGACTTCGCCCGTGGTGAAATCGCTCCCCATGCCCAGGCGTGGGAAAAGGCCGGCTGGATCGACGACGGCCTGGTGGCAAAGATGGGTGAACTGGGCCTGTTGGGGATGGTGGTACCGGAAGAATGGGGCGGCACCTACGTCGATTACGTGGCCTATGCCCTGGCGGTGGAGGAAATCTCCGCGGGCGACGGTGCCACCGGGGCGCTGATGAGCATCCACAACTCGGTGGGTTGCGGGCCGGTCCTGAATTTTGGCACCGATGAACAGAAACAGACCTGGCTGGCCGAGCTCGCCAGCGGCCAGGCCATTGGCTGCTTCTGCCTGACCGAGCCCCAGGCCGGTTCCGAAGCCCACAATCTGCGCACCCGGGCCGAACTGCGCGATGGTCAGTGGGTCATCAACGGCGCCAAGCAGTTCGTCAGCAACGGCAAGCGAGCGAAATTGGCCATCGTGTTTGCGGTGACGGATCCGGAGCTGGGCAAAAAAGGTATTTCGGCGTTCCTGGTGCCCACGGATACGCCCGGGTTCATCGTCGATCGCACCGAACACAAGATGGGCATCCGCGCTTCGGACACCTGCGCGGTCACCTTGAGCAATTGCACCGTCCCCGAGGCCAACCTGCTGGGCGCGCGTGGCAAAGGTCTGGCCATCGCTTTGTCCAACCTGGAAGGCGGTCGCATCGGCATCGCGGCGCAAGCCTTGGGTATTGCCCGCGCGGCATTCGAAGCGGCGCTCGCCTACGCCCGCGATCGCGTCCAGTTCGACAAGCCGATCATCGAGCACCAGAGCATCGCCAACCTGCTGGCGGACATGCACACCCGCATCAACGCCACCCGCCTGCTCATCCTCCACGCCGCCCGCCTGCGCAGCGCCGGCAAGCCATGCCTGTCGGAAGCCTCCCAGGCCAAGCTGTTTGCCTCGGAAATGGCCGAGAAAGTCTGCTCCTCGGCCATACAGATTCACGGTGGGTACGGGTACCTCGAGGATTACCCGGTAGAACGCTATTACCGCGATGCGCGGATCACCCAGATCTACGAAGGATCGAGCGAGATACAGCGGATGGTCATCGCCCGGGAACTCAAGCACTACCTGGTGTAACAGCAGGAAAAGCATCGCGAGCAAGCTCGCTCCCACAGGGTTTGATGGCGTACACAGATGACGCGTACACCCCAAATCCAGTGTGGGAGCGGGCTTGCTGGCGAAAGCGGTAGGTCAGTCACTTCCATGCTGGATGTGCCGGCGTCTTCGCGGGCAAGCCCGCTCCCACAGGGTTTGATGGCGTACACAGATGACGCGTACACCCCAAATCCACTGTGGGAGCGAGCTTGCTCGCGATGGCGTCAGTCGGAACGCCGCCTTACTTATCCTGAAACTCCGCCGCGCGCTTGGCCACGAATGCCGCCATGCCTTCTTTCTGATCCTGCGTCGCGAACGCCGCGTGGAATACCCGGCGCTCGAAACGTACGCCTTCGGACAGGCTGACTTCAAACGCGCGGTTGACGCTTTCCTTGACCATCATGCTGATGGGCACCGACTTGGAGGCGATCAACGCTGCGGTTTTCAGCGCATCGTCCAGCAGCTCATCGGCCGGTACGATCCGCGCAACGATGCCGCAGCGCTCGGCTTCTACCGCGTCGATAAAGCGCCCGGTCAGGCACATTTCCATGGCTTTGGCCTTGCCCACCGCACGGGTCAGGCGCTGGGTGCCGCCCATGCCCGGCAGCACGCCGAGGTTGATTTCCGGCTGGCCGAACTTGGCATTGTCGCCGGCCAGGATGAAGTCGCACATCAACGCCAGCTCGCAACCACCGCCCAAGGCAAAACCGTTCACCGCCGCGATGATCGGCTTGCGACGGTTGGCCACGCGGTCGCTGTCGCTGAACAGGTCGTCCAGGTAGATCTGCGGGTAGGTCAGCTCGGCCATTTCCTTGATGTCGGCACCGGCGGCGAAGGCTTTTTTCGAGCCCGTCAGCACGATGCAGCCGATCTTCGGATCCGCCTCCAGGCTATCCAGCGCCTGGTTCAGCTCGCTGACGATCTGCGCATTCAAGGCGTTCAAGGCCTGTGGACGGTTGAGGGTGATCAGGCCGACGCGGTCCTTGATCTCCAATAATATCGTTTCATAGCTCATGCAGGACTCCTGTTCAAAGATTGCGCGAAATGACCATGCGCTGAATGTCGCTGGTGCCTTCGTAGATCTGGCAGACCCGCACGTCGCGGTAGATGCGCTCCAGCGGGAAGTCGTTGAGGTAACCGTAACCGCCCAGGGTTTGCAACGCCATGGAGCAGACTTTTTCAGCCATTTCCGAAGCGAACAGCTTGGCCATGGACGCCTCCACCAACGCCGGCTGGCCGCTGTCCCTCAGGGCGGCGGCGTAGTGCACCATTTGCCGGGCCACGGCGATCTGGGTCGCCATGTCGGCCAGGCGGAACGCCACGGCCTGGTGCTCGATGATTGGCTTGCCGAAACTGGAGCGCTCCCGGGCATAGTCCCGGGCCGCTTCGAACGCGGCGCGGGCCATGCCCACCGCTTGCGCCGCGATGCCCACCCGTCCGCCTTCCAGGTTCGCCAGGGCGATCTTGTAGCCCTCACCCTCCTCGCCCAGGCGATTGCCCATCGGCACCTTCACCTCCTCGAAAAGGATCTGGCAGGTGTCGGACGCATGCTGGCCGAGTTTGTCTTCGACCCGCGCCACGCTGTAACCCGGCGAATCGGTCGGCACGATGAACGCACTGATGCCACGCTTGCCGGCGCTCGGATCGGTCACCGCAAACACAATGACCACCCCGGCGTTCTGCCCGGAGGTGATGAACTGCTTGCAACCGTTGAGCACGTAATGATCGCCCTCCAAGCGCGCCCGCGTCTTCAGGCTGCTGGCGTCCGAACCGGCCTGGGGCTCGGTCAGGGCAAACGCGCCGAGCATTGCGCCGCTGGCCAGGGGCGTGAGGAATTTCGCCTTCTGCTCATCGTTGCCGAACTTGAGGATCGGCACGCAACCCACCGAGTTGTGCACGCTCATGATGGTCGAGCAGGCGCCATCGCCAGCGGCGATTTCCTCCAGGGTCATCGCATAGGCCAGGTAACCGGTGTCACAGCCGCCCCACTGTTCCGGCACCAGCATGCCGAAAAAGCCCAGCTCGGCCATCTCAGCGATGGCTTCCCGGGGGAAACGGTGCTCGCGGTCCCATTCGGCCGCGAACGGTTTCAGGCGCTCCTGGGCGAACTGCCGGGCCATGTCGCGGATTTGGGTCTGTTCTTCAGTCGGGAGCATGGTGGTTCCTTAATACAGGCATTCAACGGCCATGGCCGTGGCTTCGCCGCCGCCAATGCAAATGGCCGCGACGCCGCGCTTCAAGCCTTTCTGGCGCAGGGCCGACAGCAGGGTCACCAGGATCCGCGCGCCAGACGCGCCAATCGGGTGGCCCAGCGCACAGGCGCCGCCGTGAACGTTGACCTTGTCATGAGCGATTTCCAGCTTGTCCATGGTCACCAGCCCCACCACGGCAAAGGCTTCGTTGACTTCGAACAGGTCGACCTGATCCAGCGTCCAACCGGTCTTTTGCATCAGTTTCTTTACGGCACCAATCGGCGCGGTGGGAAACAGGCTCGGGGTATCGGCGAACGCGGCATGACCATGGATCACCGCCAGAGGCTTGAGGCCACGTTGGACCGCTTGGCTCTGGCGCATCAGCACCAGGGCTGCGGCGCCATCGGAAATGGAGCTGGAGTTGGCCGCCGTCACCGTGCCGCCCTCGCGGAACGCCGGCTTGAGCGAAGCAATCTTGTCGATCCGCGCTTTGGGTGGCTGCTCGTCGTGGCGAATGGTCACTTGTTCCTTGCCGACCATGACCTGCAACGGCACGATCTCGGCGTCGAAACTGCCGTCCTCGATCGCCTGCTGGGCGCGGGTGGTGGACGCAATGGCGAAGGCGTCCTGGGCCTCGCGACCCAGGCCATTGGCCTCGGCGCAATCTTCGGCGAAGGTGCCCATCAGCCGACCTTTGTCGTAGGCGTCTTCCAGGCCATCGAGGAACATGTGGTCAAGCACCCGGCCATGGCCCATGCGGTAACCGCCGCGGGCGCGGTCCAGCAGGTACGGGGCGTTGGACATGCTCTCCATGCCGCCGGCCACCACCACCTCGGCACTCCCGGCGATGAGCATGTCATGGGCCAGGATCGCCGCTTCCATGCCCGAACCGCACATCTTGTTGAGCGTGGTGCAGCGGGTCGACTTGTCGAGCCCGGCGCCCAGCGCGGCCTGACGTGCCGGCGCCTGGCCCTGGCCAGCGGCGAGCACGCAACCGAACAGCACTTCTTCAACCGCACCCGGCGCGATACCGGCCCGCTCCACGGCGGCCTTGATAGCGGCGGCACCGAGTTGTGGGGCGGTGAGGCTTTTCAGTTCGCCCTGGAAACCGCCCATGGGGGTACGGACCGCGCTGACGATGACAATAGGATCGTTGGACATCATGAATCCTCCTTACTTATTTGGCTGCCATGCGCAAGGCGCCGTCGAGACGGATCACCTCGCCGTTGAGCATGCTGTTCTCAATGATATGCCTGACCAGCGCCGCGTACTCGGAAGGTTTCCCAAGACGCGGTGGAAACGGTACGCCGGCAGCCAGGGAATCACGCACCTCGGGCGTCATGCCGGCCATCATCGGGGTTTCGAAAATCCCCGGAGCAATGGTCATCACCCGGATACCGAAACGCGCCAGCTCACGGGCGGCCGGCAACGTGAGGCTGGCGATGGCGCCTTTGGAGGCCGCGTAGGCGGCCTGGCCGATCTGGCCGTCGAAGGCCGCTACCGAAGCAGTGTTGATGATCACGCCACGTTCGCCGTCGGCGTTGGCCTCGGTTTCGGCAATGGCCGCAGCCGCCAGGCGCAGCAGGTTAAAGCTGCCGATCAGGTTGACGTTGATCACCTGGCTGAAGCTGTCCAGCCCATGGGGGCCGTTCTTGCCGAGGATTTTTTCGCCGCGCACGATACCGGCGCAATTCACCAGGCCATTCAGCCCCCCGAAAGCCGTGACCGTGGCCTTGACTGCCGCTTCAGCCGCCGCTTCGTTGCTGATATCGGCCACCACGCTCTGGCAACCCAGCTTTTGCGCCTGGGCGGCCACGGCGTCGGCGTTGAGGTCCACCAGCATCACCTTGGCGCCGGCCTTGACCAGCATGTCAGCGGTGGCCGCGCCGAGGCCGGAAGCACCGCCGCTGACGAGGAAAATCTTGTTGTCGATCTGCATCATGGTTTCCTTGGGGTCAAGCTGAAACGTTCTGCGCCGCAGCCTCTTGAGCCTTGGCGATTTCCTGGTTGCGCAAGATAAAGCGCTGCAACTTGCCACTTGGGGTTTTCGGCAAGTCACTGACAAACTCGATTTCACGGGGATAGGCATGGGCCGCCAGGCGCTTGCGCACATGCAGGCGCAATTCCTCGGCCAGCTCCGGTGAGGCGCGATATTGGCTGCTGAGCACCACGAAGGCCTTCACCAACTCGGTGCGCTCCGGATCAGGCTTGCCGATCACCGCCGTTTCCACCACGGCCGGGTGTTCGATCAGCGCGCTTTCCACGTCGAACGGACCGACCCGGTAGCCGGAAGTGGTGATCACGTCGTCGCTGCGGCCGACGAAGCTGATGCTGCCATCCGGATTCAGCTCCACGGTGTCGCCGCTCAAGTAGTAGTCGCCAACGAAGGCCTTGGTCGGCGCGCCTTCGTAACCGGCGAACCAGCACATGGGCGACTGGCTGCGGTCCACCGCGAGAATGCCCGGCTGGCCCACGCCCAGCTCGCGCTGGTCTTCATCCAATACCACGATCCGGTGTCCCGGCGAGGCGAAACCGGCCGCACCCAGGTGCACCGGGTGTTCCAGCCCGTGGTGGTTGCACAGCACCATGCCCAGTTCGGTCTGGCCGTAATGGTCGTGGATCACCACGTTCAAGTTGTCGGCGAACCAGCGGATCACCTCTGGGTTCAATGGCTCACCGGCGCTGCTGACGATGCGCAGCTTACCCTTGATCGAGCGGGCAAACTGCTCGCCCCCGGCGATCAACAGGCGATACGCGGTGGGCGAGCCAGTCAGGTTGGTGATGCCGTATTTGTTGATGATCCGGCAGGTGCTGTCCAGGGTGAACGGGCCATCGTAGAAGGTAATCGGATGCCCCATGGCCAGCGGCCCGGTCACGCCAAAATAAATGCCGTAGGCCCAACCGGGGTCGGCGACGTTCCAGAAGGCGTCTTCAGGGCGCAGGTCCACCGCGTCACGGGTGTAGCTCTGGAACGCCACGATGGCCTTGAGCGGCACCGACAGCGCCTTGGCAGGTCCCGTGGTGCCGGAGGTGAACATCAGCAGGAACGGGTCTTCGCCAGTGAGCATCAGCGGTTCGCACTGGCTGGACTGGTTCGCCACTTCGGCCCAGAAACTGTAGTCGCCCCGCACGATGCCTTGGCCCTTTTCGCCGCCGACCGTGACGATGGTGGGGCAACCGGCAACTTCATTGAGCTTGGGACGGTTGACGGCGTCGGTCACGACGATCCGCGCACCCGAGCTGCCGAGGCGGTGCTCGATGGCCTTGGGTCCGAACGCGGTGAACAGCGGTTGATACACCGCACCGATACGCCAGGTGGCGAGTACGACGATCAAGAGTTCCGCGGTGCGCGGCAGCAGGCCGGCCACTTTGTCGCCCTTACCGACGCCTTGGGCGCGCAGGAAGTTGGCGAACCGTGCGGCATTGTCCTGCAGGTCGCGGTAAGTCCAGGTGGCTTCGCTGCCGTCACGGCCCTCCCAGAACAAGGCGATGCGACCCGGCAATGCATGCCGGTCGCAACACTCGACACAGGCATTGAGCGCCTCGAGCGAGCCGTGCAGCGCGGTGTTGACGGTGTGCTGGTAATCGAACTGTGACGTGGCGGACGAATAATCGCGCATGACCAGAATCCCTCTGTACTTTTTATTGGCTGGGGGAACCGTGAAGAGCAGGCAAATACTCGCGCCGAAGGGCGGTGGCGGCAATGGTCAAAGCCATCAAGTTGCTTGACTGGTTTGGCCATGGTTCGAGGGATGTATTGCCAGTCGAGCCCCTGTGGCGAGGGAGCTTGCTCCCGCTGGGCTGCACAGCAGCCCCAAAGCATTCAACTCAATTAGCCTTACACACCAGGTTGTGCGGTTCTGGGGCCGCTTCGCGCCCCAGCGGGAGCAAGCTCCCTCGCCACAGGAAGTTTTCAGCCACTACAAAGGATGCGCCCATGTGAACGAGTAAACCTTCTCCGGCGCCGGGGACTGGCAGCGCTGGTTGTCCGCATCAGGCCCCACCAGGAACCACTCGGCCCGCGAGGTATCGCCGACCCGGCGCGCCTTTTGCGGGTCGTAGCAACGCGCCAGGTCCCGCGCGGGCACCAAGGCAAAGGCCTGGGGGTGGCTGCGTAGCCAGGTGGCGGATCGTTCCAGGGACTGGCGATCATGGAAGCCAAAATGCACGATGGGCTGCTGGGCGAACAGCCAATGCCCCTCGCGCCACCCGACGAGCACCAACTCGGCATTTGAAGTCAGCTCCGCGACATCACGCATCAAGGTCTGGTGGGGGTTGATGCCTTCCCTGTAGGGCTCGATGAAGCCGCGCACAAACCAGGCGCACAACCACACCACCGTCAAGGCAGCGAATACCACCCTGCCCCTCGGACGCCGGCTGAACCAGCGGTGCAGCAGCCACGGCACAAGCGGTGCCACCAGCAGGATCAAGGCCGGCAACGCGGGAAAGATATACAGCTTGCGCTTGCCACTGCTCAGGCTGAAGAACAACAGCACCAGTACCACCCACCCCAGCAGTACCAGCACGCGTCCATCCTGCTTGAGCAACTGCCTGCGCCAGGCCGGCACCAGCCATGGCAACATGAAAAAGATCGGCAGCCAGTATTTCGGAATCACCTGGACGAAGAAGTACCAGAAGGGTTCGCGGTGCTCCCAGGCATTGGCATAACGCCCCGCCGTCTGCTTGAGCAGGATTTCCTGGGCGTACGCCAGGCTGTCGGGGCTGCCCTGCCACACGATCAGCAGCAACGGCCCAAGCCACAGCGCGATGGCGGCCAGCGCCACGACCAGCCCCAGCCACCAGGCCCCCGCCTTGCCCGGCATGGACATCAGGCCTTTCCACCCTCGACGCACCCCATAGGCGTAGGGAATCAACATCAACACCGGCAGAAACCCCACGCCTTTGCTGATGACCCCCAGCCCCATCGCCGCACAGGCCAGGTAATACCAGCGCCACGCCGGGCCGAGCATCAAATGCCGGCACAAGCCATAGATCCCCAGGATGGTCCAGAGTGCAAGAAAACCATCGATCTGCCCGGTGCGCAGGATGCTGTAGGTCTGGTAGGTGGCGAGAAACAGAAGCGCGGCGATCCCCCCCACGCGTCGCCCCCACAAGCGCCGGCCCAGGTCATACAGGCATGCGGTGGTGACGGCGCCGGCTAACAGCGCGGGCAGGTACAGGGCGACTTTCGGCAGGTGGGTCAATTGCACGAACGAGGCCACCGCCCACATGAACAACGGCGGTTTGTCGGCGTAGATTTCCCCAGCGCGATGGGGAATGAACCATGAGCCGTTCTGCAGCATCTCCAGGGCAACGCCGAGGAAGCGCTCTTCATCGACGTTCATCGGTTGGCGCCAACCCAGGCCGGCGCCCACCATGATCAAGGCCAATGCCACAAGCGCCAGAAGCTCCAGTCGCGAGGAAGACAATCGTATCCGCACCGTCTCAGCCCTTCTCGGCCAGTTCGCGGTTTTCCTGCTCGTGGTGCTTGGCGATCAACTGCAAATTGCGCAGGTAAACGATGAAGCCGAAGGACTGGCCGACAATGAACACAGGGTCTTCGCGGTAGATGGCATAGGCCAGCAACAGCGCGCTACCGATGATGCTCAAGTACCAGAAACCCACGGGTATCACGCTGCGCTTCTTGTACTCGCTATACAGCCATTGCAGGGCAAAACGCCCGGTGAAGGCCAACTGGCCGCCGAAGCCAACGACCAGCCATATCGATTCTCTGCCCATGTCACACCTCGGTTTCTTGTGCGTTGATATCCAGGCGGGTGCGTCTTATCAACCACCACACCCCGAACAGATCGACAATGCCCACCAGCGCCCGGTCGAGGTTGCCGTAGTTGGACACCCCGGCCCCGCGCTCACGGTGATTCACCGGGTGAACCAGCATCCGGCCGTTGTGCCGACGGATCAGCGCCGGAATGAAGCGATGCATGTGATCGAAATACGGCAGGCGCAGAAACGCCTCGCGCTCGATCAACTTGATGCCGCAACCGGTATCGGGCGTCTGGTCCTTGAGCAGGCTGGCCCGCAGTTTGTTGGCGAACCGCGAGGCCCAGCGCTTGCTCGCCGTGTCCCGGCGGTTGACGCGATGCCCCGCCACCAGCTTGACACCGGCGGGCGTCCCCTCCGAACCGCGCACCAGGTCGAGCATCTTTGGCAGGTCGGCCGGGTCGTTCTGCCCGTCGCCATCGAGGGTTGCCAGCCAATGCCCGCGGGCCACCTCAGCGGCGTGGTAGATCGACGTGCTTTGTCCGAGGGAGCGGGCATGGCTGAGCACCCGCAACTGGCGATAGCCACTGTCTTGCAACGCCCGCAGTTGCGCGGCAGTGGCGTCGGTGCTGCCATCGTCGACCACGATGACTTCGAAGGCCTCGTCCACCAGCGCCGCCCGCACTTCTTCCAACAGTGGAATGAGGTTGCCGGCTTCGTTCTTTGCCGGAATCAGGACCGACACATAAAGGGGTTCGTGCATGACGCTCCAGTAAAAAAGCTGAGGGGTTAAACGCGGTAATACGCGCGGTACCAATCGACAAACGACTGCACGCCGACGGGCACCGCGACCTGCGGGCGAAACCCGATGTGTTCTTCCAGCTCCCGCGTGTCCGCCCACGTGTCGACCACGTCACCCGGTTGCAACGGCAAGAAATGCTTGATCGCGGGAATGCCCAGGGCCTCTTCCAGGCACTCGACGAACTGCAAGAGCTTCACCGGAGCGCCGAAGCCGATGTTGTAGAGCTTGTGGCGCACGCCTGTTTCATTGGCCGGCGGCCGCGGCAACAACCGCACCAGGCCTTCGACGATGTCGTCGATGTAGGTGAAGTCCCGCGACATCGCACCATCGTTGTAGAGATCAATGGCGCGAGCGTTGAGGATGGCGTCGGTGAATTTGAACGGTGCCATGTCGGGCCGCCCCCACGGTCCATACACGGTGAAAAACCGCAGGCCGGTGGTGGGAATGCCGTAGAGATGCGAGTAAGCGTGGGCCATCAGCTCATTGGCGCGCTTGGTCGCCGCATAAAAAGACACGGGCTGATCCACCGGATCGGTGGTGGCATAGGGCAACTGGTCGTTCAAGCCATACACCGAGCTGCTCGAGGCGAACACCAGGTGCGCCGGCCGGTGGGCACGGCAGGCTTCCAACACGTTGAGGAACCCCACCAGGTTGCTTTGCGCGTACAGGTCGGGATTATCGATGGAATAGCGCACGCCAGCCTGGGCCGCCAGGTGGACGACGTACTCGAATGGGGTTTTCGCAAATACATCCAGCAGCGCCTGCTTGTCGGCCACATCCAGCCGCAAGAAGCGGAAGTTACTGTACTCAGCCAACAACGCCAGCCGTGCCTGCTTCAGTTCGACGCTGTAGTAGCTGTTGAGGTTGTCGATGCCGATGACCTGATGGCCCTCGCTGCACAACCGCCTGGCGGTATGAAACCCGATGAACCCAGCAGCACCAGTGACCAGTACGCTCATACGCAGCCCAAAACGGTCACTTGCATACATTACCCTGATGGATGGCCCGGCTTTTCCGGCGCCTGCACAGGCTTGTATCAAAGAAAAATGACGGTTTTATGAGCGTGTCAGCTTGCCAGGCGAAAGTCCCTGTGGGAGCGAG
>NZ_JACNDD010000035.1:0-47018 GCF_017351395.1 Pseudomonas sp. FW305-28 | reverse complement strand
GCTTCCTCGTCAAAGCCATAGACCGATTTGATTTCCAGATACTCTTGCAACCCGAAAACGCCCATTGAGCGGCCAATGCCGGATTCCTTGTAGCCACCCATAGGCGTCAGCGAGTTAGTCGGCGCGCCGTTAAAACAAACACGCCCGGCACGCAGGCCGCTGGCGAACTCATACGCCTTGCGCCGGTCCCCACCGAATACATAGCCACCCAACCCATAAGGCGAGTCATTGGCGATTTCCAATGCCTGCGCCTCGGTGGAATAAGGCACCACCACCAAGACCGGCCCGAAAATCTCTTCCCGGCAAATAGTCATCTCGGGGGTCACATCGACGAACACGGTCGGACGGGTGAAAAAGCCACGTTCGAAGCCTTCGGGGCGCCCCAGTCCGCCGACAATCAGCCGTGCACCCTCATCGAGGCCCGACTGTATGTGACGCTGTATGCTGTTGAATTGTGCCCGGCTGACAATCGGCCCCATGGTCGTGGCGGGATCTCGCGGGTCTCCGAGACGGAATCGGTTTGCTTCGTCAACCAGAAACGGAATGATCTGCTCCACCTGACTTTCATGCACCAACATGCGACTCGGCGCGTGGCAGGATTGTCCGGTATTGAAGAAGCCGCGCTGAATATTCCAGCGCGCGGCCTTTTCCAGATCGGCGTCTCGCAGCACGATATTCGCCGACTTCCCGCCCAACTCCAGGCACACGCGTTTGATGGTGCGTGCCGCTGCCTCGCCTACCTGCGCACCGGCACCGGTCGAGCCCGTGAAGGAAACCATGTCGACATCGGGATGCTTCGACATCGCCTCGCCAATCACTCGCCCCGAGCCGTTGAGCATGTTGAAAACGCCCTTGGGTACGCCTGCGGCATCCAGCACCTCTGTCAGCAGAATAGCGCTGACCGGCGAGTTGATACTGGACTTGGATACGACTGTACAACCGGCGGCCAGCGCATAGATCAGCTTGATGACGGTTGTCTGGATCGGCCAATTCCAAGGCGAGATCAGTGCGCAGACACCCAGGGGTTCACGGCGAACGATCGTATTGCCAATTCGCGCCTCGAACTCGTACGTCTTCAACAGGTCGCGAGCGACCTTCATATGTTCGATTGGCCCCATGACCTGAGCACGGGCACTGCAGGGAATACCCACCTCTTGCGCAATGGCCTGTACAAAATCATCGGCGCGCAATTCGTAGGCTTCGATGATACGGTTGATCAG
This sequence comes from Pseudomonas sp. FW305-28, assembly GCF_017351395.1. Classification (NCBI taxonomy): domain Bacteria; kingdom Pseudomonadati; phylum Pseudomonadota; class Gammaproteobacteria; order Pseudomonadales; family Pseudomonadaceae; genus Pseudomonas; species Pseudomonas sp. FW305-28. The sequence continues at coordinate 45,798 of NZ_JACNDD010000035.1, read as the reverse complement.
GTCGTAACGCTCATCGAGGGAAGACTGCGAATAGCTTTTGAATGCACGCCGAGCTGCGGCCACGGCAGTGTCCACCTCTTCAACGGTCGCCATGGCGACCGTGGCAAACGCTTCTTCGGTAGTCGGATCAATCAATTCCTGGCGCTGGGAGGCCGCGGCCTCTACCCATTCACCGTCGATATAAAACTTCGCGTAATCGTGCATCTTGCTGGTGCCTCCAGTTGTTGTTATTCGGTGAGCATTTTCGTGACAGGTGGCAACACGGTACCCGCCGATTCAACCAACAGTTTCGACCGGCGAACTGCTTGCCCGGCGAGCCATTGCATCTTCACGAATCAGGTCGGCGGCTTTCACACCAATCATGATGGACGGCGCATTGGTGTTGCCCGACGTGATGAATGGCATGATCGAGGCATCCACCACCCGCAGACGCTCGATACCACGGACACGCAGTCGTTCGTCCACCACCGCCATGGCGTCGTTACCCATCTTGCAGGTGCCGCCCTGGTGGTGGGCCGAGTTGCCGGTTTCGACCAGATAGTTGTAGATATCTTCATCGGTACGAATGTGGAGCCCCGGCAATTCTTCCGAAACCACGCGAGACTTGATGGGTTCGCTGTTCATGATTTTGCGTATCCAGCGCACACCACTGATCACCGCATTGACGTCGTAATCGCTGCTCAGGAAATTTGGCGTGTAATCGGCCGGGTCAGACGGGTTGGTTGAGCGCAGCGTCACTGTTCCCGTGGTGCTGGGACGCAACTGATAGACCGACACACCGAGCCCGGGATGCCTTTCAACGTCAACCGTGCCATCGGGAAAGTATTGAAAGGTCATGGGCCGAAAGCTGATTTGGAGATCAGCGTAGTCCTCGTCCGGGCTACTTTTAACAAACGCCGCGACCTGGGAAGAGCCAAGGGCAAGATACCCTTTGCGGGTCATCAGGTAACGGAAGCCTTCCCAGTACTTGCGCAGGCCTACAAGGTTGGCGTTGTACGAACTGTCTGGGGTGCAACGGAAGGCTGTGTGAATATAAAAATGATCCTGCAGGTTTTGCCCTACTCCTGGGGAATTCAGAACTTCGGGAATTGCGTGTTTTTCCAGTTCAGCCCTTGGGCCGATGCCAGACAACATCAGCATCTGTGGGGTCTTCAGCGAGCCTGCTGACAGAATCACTTCGCGCGCCGCATAGATACGCTCCAAACGGCCACTCTTCAAAACCTCTATACCGACAGCGGTACGCCCCTCGAATAAAACGCGCTGCAGCTCGCATCCGGTTCGAACCGTCAGGTTCGGCCGTTCAATGACAGGCTCGATAAATGCCCGGTAAGTCGACATCCGTTGCCCGTCTTGGATGTTGTGTTGCATGAAACCTACGCCATCGTGCAAGGCGCCATTCATGTCCTCGGTCACCGGGATACCGGTACGGTTAGCGGCCTCTATAAAATCGTAGCTACTCTTTTCTTTGACGACCGGATCACTGATCCATAGTGGACCATTCGCTCCGCGATATTCATCGCCGCCCCGCTCAAAGTGCTCCATCTTTTTGAAATACGGCAAGACATCTTCATACCCCCAGCCTGGGTTGCCCAAGGCACGCCAGCCGTCAAAATCCTTTTGGTGACCTCGGATGAATACCATGCCGTTGATGGAGCTGGATCCACCGAGCAATTTGCCCCTAGGCCAGTACATCCGACGCCCTTGAAGCCTCTCCATTGGCGAGGTGCGGAAATTCCAGTTCAATGACTTATTGAAATAGAGCTTGCCCATTCCCGCGGGCGTATTGACCCAGAAACGATCTGAAGCAGGTCCCGCCTCAATAAGCAGGACGTTGTTCCGGGGATCGTCAGACAAACCGCGCGCAACCGGGCAGCCCGAAGAACCGGCACCGACAACGATGTAATCATAAATCTGCATGTACCCGCTCCTCCCGCTATTTCCCGACGCGGGAAGTGCCTTTGAACAACCGGTCAAAACGCTCGAAGCGATAAGCCCATTCGGGCCCCTGGTCCGTTTCGTAAGCCAACACTGCGGAGAGCATCGCGAAAGGCTCTATATAACGGGCGACCTTCAGAGCCCCAGCGTCCACCGGATCAAAGCCTACCTGACTGATAAGATCCGAAACTGTGGCTTTACTGGCTTCGTCCTCGCCACAGAAGATCAAAGTGGGACGTAGCATCTCTCCCCTGGCCGCGAATACATCGAACAAAACTTCGCTGGGCGTCGACTGGAAGGCCGCAACGACATGGGCCTCAGGAATCATCTGCGCCAACGTTTCCGCACCGGAAATCGTATGGCCGATGACAAGCTCGGTGTCTTCTGCGTTTAAAGGATTGCAGCAGGTCACGACGATTTTGCCGCTCAAGTCATCCACCTGGCTGAGGACGTCAGGCACTTGAAGCCAATGCACGGCCAAGAGGACCAAGTCAGCGTTGAATGCCGCCTCTGCCGGCGTGCTGGCCTGTGCATTCTTGCCTGCCGATGCAGCCAGATCGGCAAGTTTCTGCTGATTACGCGAGTAACTGAAGGAAACCTCATGGCCAACCCTGGCAAACATGGTGCCCAGATGACTGCCCATTCGGCCGGAGCCAAGAATTCCGATTTTCATGAAAGGCCTCTTGTTATTTTTTGGATTAAAAACACGGATGGCGTTCGGGTGAAAGGCTCGACGGCGAATAGAGGTATGATCAAAATTGATTAATCCCCTCCACGATTGTCATGGCCGGCTCATGAACATAGATCCTTGGAGCGGGCGCTTGAGCTGATACAGTATTCGCCCCCACGCAGAGAATGATGAATGGCAAAGGAACACTACAGCGACCTGCTCGCGCTCATTGCAGTTGCACGAGAGCAAAGTTTCACGCGGGCGGCCTCCCAGCTGGGAATCTCTCAATCGATGCTCAGTCATAGCATCCAGAGATTGGAGGCTCGGGTCGGCGTACGTCTTCTCACTCGGACGACCCGTAGCGTATCGGTCACCGAGGCCGGTGAACGTCTGCTCAATACCGTTGAACCGCGGTTGAGGGAAATCGAGACCGAACTGATCGCCGTGGCTGAATTTGGCGACACCCCCGCCGGCAACATTCGCATCACGGCAACCGATCATGTCATCGAAACTGTGCTTTGGCCGAAATTGGCGCAAGCCCTGCCGAAATACCCACAAATAAGTGTAGAAGTCGTTATCGACTATGGCTTGACGGACATCGTGGCCGACCATTTCGACTTTGGCATCCGGCTCGGGGACGGGTTGGCAAACGGGATCGAAGCAGTTCGTATAGCTCCCGACATGCGTTTTGTGATAGTGGGCGCGCCGTCCTACATGGAGTCTCGTGCCATGCCGACCAGACCTCAAGACCTCATGGAACATGAATGTATAAATATGCGCCTGCCAACACGTGGCGGCCTGTACGCGTGGGAGCTGGAAAAGGACGGCCAGGAAATCAATACGAGAGTCAAAGGCAGACTTGTATTCAACGGCATCAATCAGATTTTGGATGCCGCTGTATCGGGTTTCGGGCTGGCCTATGTTCCCGAGGACATCGCTCACCCCCATCTGGTTAACGGCACTCTGGTTCCTGTCATGCAAGCCTGGTGGAGAACATTCCCGGGGCTGCACCTTTATTACTCCAGCGAGCGCGAGAAGTCTCGGGCGATGCAGGTTCTAATCGATGAGTTACGGTACCCCGGATAGTCAACGGTGCTCTGAGCCCTTCCTTTTTCGCATCTGAATTATTCGCCATCATTCATAGGCGCTTTCGGATTTCAGATCATTACAGATCATCCTTAGCCCCCTATCATTTCGCCTCAAGCAAGTCGCGATGAGACAGTGTCCCATCGCCCGCCGGGGTCGATCCCTGGTTATTTTTCCTTTCATTATTCGTCCATTCGCCCAGCGCCCTAGTTGTCGAGGGCGTCATGTATTGGCTATTTCACAGGAACACCGATGACTACCTCAACTTTGAATACGGCCCAGATTGACAGCCGGATCTGGAGCGCCGTGGGGTCTTTGACACTCTGCGTCGCTCTGCTGATCGCCGCAGAATTCATGCCAGTGAGTCTCCTGACGCCCATCGCCAACGACCTTCACACCTCACAAGGCATGGCTGGCCAGGCCATTTCCATTTCCGGCTTCTTTGCGGTGGTGGCAAGTCTTTGCATTGCCTCTATCGCCGGACGCTTCGATCGACGTCATGTCCTGGTCTCGATGACCCTGCTGATGCTCATTTCGCTGGTGGTCATCGCTTTGGCGCCGGGCTTCACTTGGTTGATGATCGCCAGAGCTTTTCTAGGCGTCGCAATCGGTGGTTTCTGGGCATTGTCCACCGCCACTGTGCTTCGGATAGTCCCGGAGGAGGCTGTGCCCAAAGCCTTGGGCATGATCTATATGGGCCACTCAGTGGCCGCTGCGTTTGCCGCACCCATTGGGGCCTATGTGGGAGGTCATCTGGGGTGGCGCTTTGTGTTCGCGGCGCTTGTACCGATTGTCATCATTAACGTGATCTGGCAATACAAAAGCTTGCCCGCAATGCAGCCAGAAAAAACCATTCCCCTTTCCAGGCTGTTCGGGGTGCTGAAACGTCGGAACGTCATGTTCGGTCTGCTGGCCGCCATGCTGACGTTTGGTGGTACATTCACCGCTTTCACTTATTTGCGGCCATTTCTCGAACAGGTTACTGGCGTCGACTCCACTCAACTGTCGGTTTTATTGTTGAGCCTGGGCATAGCCGGTTTCGGTGGTACGTACATCGTCAGCCGACTGCTGGAAAAACAATTCCTCTTCCAATTGTTGCGCTGGCTTCCGGTGGCGTTGGCTGTCATGACGGTGGCTCTGGCCGAGCTGGGCTACAGTTTCGCAGCCGCCGCCATCATGATGTTTGCCTGGGGGATGTTGTACTCGGCCATCCCAGTATGCTGGTCGACCTGGCTCGCCAAAGAGGTAAGCGATGAGCCCGAAACTGGCGGTGGACTGATGGTTGCAGCTATCCAGATGGCGATCATGGTCGGAGGCGCTTTCGGTGGCAGCTTGCTGGATCATATATCGGTAACAGCCCCGCTGATTGGCGGCAGCGTATTGCTCATCCTGGCAGCGCTAGTCGTTGGGAATGGCGGGCGGCTTACCCAGTCCACGCCCGCCTGATAGCCTCTTGTGCCCAAGCCGTCGCTATGCATCCGCTACCTCAATAACAGCGGTGCATCGTCTTTAAGCACATTCAGCAGTACTTGCGCCGCCGGCGACAAATAGGCGCCGGTTCGCACGAAAACGACAATCGTGCGTTTCATTGTTGTTTCCTTGAGCTTGATCTCCCGAAGGTGCGTCACACCCTTTACGTCTTCGAGAGTCTCCCGGGCCAGAAAACTGAGCAGGTTGGTTTCACCAATCAGGCGCGGCAGCAAGGAGATCGAAGTCGTTTCGATCTGTACTTGAGGCAAAGGCAGGTCTCTGGACTGAAACGCATTGTCTATCCAGCGTCGGGCCGGCACGGCGGTGGCCGGCAGCACCCAACGGTACTGGCACAAATCGCGCAACTCATAACCTGCGCTAAACAGCGGGTGGTTGCGGCTGGCGACCACTACCGCCTCATCGTCAAACAACGCATGAAATTCCAACAAAGGATCTGCTTCGTACTGCGGGCAGATCACCATGTCCAGCCGCCCGGAAAAAAGTGATTCGCGCAGTAAATCGTCCTGCCCAATCACCAGGTTCAAGGTGATCTGCGGCGCACGTGAAAGCAGAGTCGCGGTCAGGTGCGGGAGTAGGTGATCAGCCATGGAAGCAGCGCAGCCCAGGCGAATATTGCCCATCACCCCGTTGGCAACATCACGTATCTCTCGCTGGGTTTCGGCAACGCTCTGCTGCAGCTGTTTGCCACGCACCTTCAGCAACTCCCCCACTGCCGTCAGCTTGATCCGACGCCCGTCGCGTTCGAACAGCCGGGCACCTAGCGACTCCTCAAGTCGTTGGATGCTTTTAGTCAGCGCCGGCTGACTGCGGTTGAGCTTTTGTGCGGCCCTGCCCAGATGGCCCAGCTCGGCGATGACTTCAAAATAGGCAAGGTCACGCAGGTCCATATCCATCAACCAAAGTTATCAATCAATCGATATTAGAAAATAGACTTTATCAAACACGCTATCAATAATTATCAGCACATCGATAGCGATGCCACGCCCTCAAGGCGACCAGCGATTGGAGCACGACTCTTGTCTTCTTCTGCCAGATTTTCTCTACATGCCTATCCCGCGCCATTCAAATGGTTGGCGCTTGCGCTAGTGGCTGGAGCAGCCGGTCAGTTGCTGAAGTTTCTAGGGGTGCCAGCCGGCCAGTTCCTGGGGCCGATGATGGTCGCCATCGTGTTTGGAACGTTCGGTGCGGGTATACAGCTCCATCCCTACGCCTTCAAGCTGGGCCAAGGTTGTGTAGGCATTCTGGCGGCCCATTCCATGACGCTGGCAGTGCTTCTCTCGATAGCCCAGTCCTGGCCGATGATGCTGCTGGCAACCGCCGCAACGGTTTGCCTCAGTGCTCTGGTCGGACTAGCCTTGGTATGGGCAGGCATTCCGGCCAGCACCGCCGCATGGGGAACGGCTCCAGGCGCTGCCTCGGCGATGGTCTCGATGGCGGATGAGTACGGTGCCGATTCGCGAGTAGTCGCCACCATGCAATACGTACGAGTCGTGTGCGTGGTGATGATCGGCGCACTGGTGAGCCACTGGGTCGGGGCACCGACAGGCGGCGAAACGCACGTGACAAACGTCGAGCCGCAAAGCTTCGGACTACTTAATCTAGGCCTGACCATCGCCACGCTGCTTGCTGGTGTTGCACTGGGCAATCGAGTGCCCGCCGGGGCGCTGCTGATGCCGTTGCTGCTGGGTGGCGCCTTGCAAATCAGCGGCCTGTTGCACATCGCGCTGCCCGACTGGCTCCTCGCTACTGCTTATGGCGCACTGGGTTGCTACGTCGGCTTGCGCTTTGACCGCCCAACGATTGGGTACGTCTGGCGGCGCCTGCCGGCGATGATAATGGGGGCCACGCTTTTGATCGCGCTGTGCGCATTATCTGCCTGGCTATTGGCATCAATATCGGACAGGGATTTCCTCTCGATTTACCTGGCCACCAGCCCGGGCGGGCTCGACACGATGGCGATCATCGCGGTGGACACGCATTCCGACGTGGGACTGGTGCTGGCAATGCAGACCCTGCGATTGTTTGCGGTCATCCTGACAGGGGCTTTTGTGGCACGGCTGATCATTCGCTTGTCTGAGCACCGCCAGATAACGTCATAGGCTTAAGCCACACCGCAAATGTCCGCATGCCCGAGGGCTGGTTTCTCCTACTCGGCAACACTTCCCTGTCGCTCAGCATCGCTAGCAAACTCCTCCGTAAACTCTACGCACCACGCACCGGAATGTTATTGTTCATGCGCACTCACGAAGATCATTCAAGCCATGCAAGATGACATCCTTAAGCAATCCTTTGGTGGGTTGATGGCCTTTATTGCCGTCGCCCGGGAAAAGAGTTTTACTCGAGCAGCAGCGCATCTAGGCCTGTCTCAATCCGCGGTCAGCCATGCCGTCAGCTCACTGGAGCGAAATCTGGGCACGCGCTTGCTTGCGCGCAACTCCCGCTCAGTCTCGCCAACGGAAGCCGGTGAACGGTTACTGGCAACTGTCGGTCCCCGCTTCGAAGAGATCGACGCTGAATTACTGGCGTTGTCAGAGCTGGGCGAAAGCCCAACCGGGACCGTACGCATCACCGCATCGGATCATGCCATCCGATCGATCATCTCCCCAAAGTTGAAGAAATTCCTGCCGAAGTACCCTGGAATAAAAGTCGAGCTGTTCGCGGACAATGGGCTTATCGACATCGCAGCAGATCGTTTCGATGCGGGCGTCCGATTGGGTGAGGCGATAGCCCAGGACATGATCGCCGTACGCATCGGTCCTGACATGCGATTCACCGCAGTAGCGACCAGGCGCTACTTCGCCAGCAGCCCTGAACCAGAGACGCCCGAAGACTTGATGCAGCACAATTGCATAAACCTGCGTCTTCCTACCCATGGTGGATTGTGGCCTTGGGAGTTCGGGGAAGATGGCCGGCAGTTGAACATGCGGGTTGATGGTCAGCTGATTTACAACAGTATTTATGATTGCCTTGATGCAGCCATTGCAGGCTTGGGTATCGCCTATGTACCTGAAGACATCGCTGAGCCCTATGTCAAGGCTGGCCACCTGATTCCGGTACTGAAAGACTGGTGCCCGCTGTGGACAGGACTTCATCTCTATTACCCAAGCCGTCGGCAACCCTCCGGGGCTATGGCTTTATTAATCGCCGCGTTGCGCCACGAGTCATGACAGAAAAAAAGGCCCTGCACAGCGTGCAGGGCCCGAAAGAGCCATGAAGACTCAAGGGATGAACGTTCCACCAAGGGCAAGTCGAGCGATGCGCACTACGACCTACGTTCAGACTTGAAGCCACAACATCCTATGCAAACCGGGCAGTTGCGGCTTCAAAGATGGGTTACTTCAGGTTGGTTCGGAAGAAAGAAGTCAGCTTGTCGAACGGAATCAGGTTCACCCGATCATACAAGTCCACGTGGCCCGCGCCTGGCACGATGAACAACTCCTTAGGCTCACCCGCCAGCTTGAAGGCTTCTTGGCTGAACTCCAGCGAGTGTGCTTCAGAGCCTGCGATGAACAGCATAGGACGAGGCGAAATCGACGCAATATCGTTGAACGGATAGAAGTTCATGAACTTCACGTTGCTGGTCAGCGTTGGATGCGTCGTCACTTCAGGCGAAGACCCGGCCGGGGTGAACTCACCACGAGGCGTGCGATAGAAATCGAAGAATTCGCGCTGGATGGGATGGGTGTTCGCGTCCAGTTTATGCACGGTACCGCCGGTGTACTTGGTTTCCCCACCCGTGAATTCTACATAACGCTGCTCAGCCGCCTCTGCGATGATCTGCTTGCGCTGTTCAAGTGTTTGCGAGTGCTTGAGCGCGTCGCGGTTGGCTGCGCCCATGTCATACATACTGACGGTGGCAATCGCCTTCATCCGAGGGTCGATTTTTGCCGCACTGATGACAAAACTGCCGCTACCACAGATGCCGAGAACGCCGATGCGGTTGCGATCGATATACGACTGGGTTCCAAGGTAATCGACCGCTGCGCTGAACGCTTCGGAGTAAATATCCGGCGCCACGGCGTTACGCGGTTGCCCCTCGCTTTCGCCCCAAAACGATTGATCGATCGCAAGGGTCACAAAGCCTTGTTCAGCGAGTTTCTGAGCGTAAAGATTTGAGCTTTGCTCTTTGACCGCCCCCATCGGGTGGCCAATGACAATCGCAGGGCTTTTGTTGGCCTTATTCAAATTTTTCGGGACATACAGGTTCCCGACGACTTTCATTCGGTACTGATTATTGAAGGATACCTTCTGCTCAGTCACCTTATCACTCTTGAAAAAGTTGTTCGCGCCGTTGGACATATCGGCTGCCACCGCGGTAAACGAACTAGCCAGCAGGGCCAGCGTAAAAAATAATTTCTTCATGGTGTTGTTCCTAATTAAGAACCGATGTGTGGACATCCAGAACGACTGCGGCCTGGCCCAGGCTCGATGAACGCCAGTGGAATCAAATCTAGCTGGTCAACTGCGCTGAACGGAGCATTGGGCTTTGACGCCGGGCACTACCCTTCATGGCATTAGGTCTAAGCCCACAAAGGATCAATTCGTCGACGTCAATGTATTCGAGGCGCTGTCTGGAAAACACCACATCCAATTGAATGGAGTCATGCATAAAATTGATTAATAGATACCGGACTGCCTGCAATCCTGGACTGGTGCGCTGACGATTTTATTAGCTGCAGTTTAGGGAGTTCCCACGGAGTACGGGAGATTCATTAAATCCCACCTTTAATCATTGACGAAAAAACTCCATCGCCCCACTGCGCCAAGCATCAATGTAACAGAATAATGCAGACCTAATCGTCGATTCTTCCATACCGGTTTCAGACTATATCGCGTTGATCCGCAGATGCCTTGGCGGCTTCATCGCGAATGCCCGTACTGCTCATCAGTAACCGGCTCCAGCCACTCGACATTTTTCCCGCCCTGTACCTCTTGAATTGCCAAGTGCGTCAAGCCAGTGGTATCCGTGGCCCCGTGCCAATGTTTTACACCCGGCGGGGTCCAAATCACATCACCAGGCTTGATGACGATTTTCTCCCCCCCTTCTTGCTGAATCCATCCAACACCGGCCGTGACGATAAGATTTTGGCCCGCCGGATGAGTGTGCCAAGCTGATCGGGCCCCTGGTTGAAAGGTCACAGCACCTGCCGTAACCCTTGATGGCGGGCGCGCTGCAAATAAAGGATCAACCCTGACGGTGCCGACGAAATTCCTGGACGACCCCAGGACAGAAGGTTGCTCCCCGTTCCTGACAATTTGCATCGCGCTGTCAGGCTCCTCTGCAGCGTGCAACGAACTTGAAACCATCAAGGTTACGCTAAGCATTGACATGGCAAACGTTATTCTCATCGATAAAATCCTGCTTGGAATGGGTTATCTGAACAGGAAGGGACGGCACGGCCGATCATCCTCACAAGGGGCGTATAACGTCCTGGATCCTCATCAATGCCGGCGCCAACCCCCGTACGATTTCGTTGGCCTTGGCCGTGGGCACCAGCTCCCTCGAACGTCGAATGAACAAGGGGTCTTTAAAGTGAACGCGCAGCTTCGCCAGCGTATTACTCACCGCTGGCTGCTTTACGTTCAGTCGTTCGGCTGCCCGCGTCACGCCTCGCTCGCGATAGACCACCAAGAGAATGAACAAGGCATTGAGATCGATCGCCGTAAATAGCGCTTCATCAAGCTTCATCGTGCGGCCCCCTTCCGATTTGGGGCGTGAAACTGGCAAACGTCAGGTTGGAACATGACGTTACCAAATGATTGACCAACGCCGTCATCGACTCACTTTCAAAGTGCTCAGTCATCATCGATGCCGCGCTCCAGTAGCCACTGAAGACCCACAAACCAGGATCGCGGGAGCTGCGAATCACGCTATACCCCAGGCATCCGTGTACTTTTTCAAAGGTCTCCGCGTACGCCTTCAAACGCTGTTCAAAGTGTTGGTCAACCTCTTCGATCACCCGAATCTCCAAGGTATTAACTGCGGCGATATTCATATCCGGCCCTGCTTTGCTTGGGTAATAAAATTAAATGACAACTGCGTGCAATGCCTGTGTTGCGCGCAATCAAGTCCCGCATCCAACGAAAGCATTTCTGCTGCACCAGCGAGACAAAACTAGCCCCGGCAATGGCGCCATGGCTATACGGCACCTGATTGATACGCTAATGAGCTTTTCTCAACAGTGCTCGTGCTTGAACTGCGCCACCACGAGTCCCGTTGAACAACGGTGGCTAAGCCATGAGCGGCACGTCCTGCAAAGACAGATATCGCCGAATCAAGAAGGCACCTATGAAAACAACGAGTTAAGAGCTATCGCGATAAACAGAATGGCAGCACTTGAACATCGTCGGGGCGCGATCCGGTGAATGCCGACTGAGCTTTTGGCAGCCATGAAACGCGGTCGTGAGGATTGCATCTACGCCGCGCGCTCTTCCAGGGAGATATATCCCGCAATAATTTACTGCCGTGGAAAGGCGTGACACCTCCCTCCCATGACCACCACAAGGGAAGCGCTAACGATGAGCAGCGCAAACCCCGAGAGACTTACTATCCCGAAGTAGCTTAGGAGCAAACCACCTACGGCACCTCCGCCAAAAATCCCCAAGTTGTAGATGGTCGTCAATATCGCCGTTGCCACCTCCGCATTATCTTCTGCCACCCGCCCCGTCGCTGATTGAAAAACAGTAGGCATGCCGCCGAACGAAGCCCCCCACACAAATATCGCAGCCGAAGCGATCATTTGATACGGAGCTGCTATCAGCACAACCATCGTCACAGCCGTGCACGTCAACGCGGTGGTCGCTATGAGCCGCAGCCTTGTATCGACGAAACGTCCGGCGATCAGTACGCCCAGGATGGCACCCGTACCGAACAGAAACAGGCCCTGAGCGGTCCCGCCTGACAGCCTGTTTTTTTCCGCAAGCGGCGCCATGTAGGTGTACAGCGTGTAATGAGCCAGGATCGCGCAAAAAGCCGACAGCAAGATCACTCTCAACCCCGGGGTGCGAATGACGTCATGAATCGAAGTGCCTTCCTTGCGCCCCTCTCCCGGCATGGGCGGCACGACCAGCAAAACCCAAACGATGACAAGCAGCGCGAGCAGCGAAAGCAATCCATAGCTGAAACGCCATCCAAGCAATGAACCCAGCATGCTACCCAAGGGCAAACCGGCGACCATGGCCACGGTACTCCCCGCCAGGGTAATCGCGACAGCCCGTCCCATGTCTTTGCGATCGACCAAGCGGATGGCATAACCACAGATGACCGGCCAGACAACTCCTGCGGCCAGGCCAGCCACCACCCGTGACGCGACCGTCAGCGCATAAGACGTCGAGATGGCGGTAATACCGTTAGCCATTGCAAAGCTCAGCACGAGCATGATGTACAAGGATTTGCGAGGCAGACTTCGAGTGAGCGCCACAATGGGGATTGCGGCTGCAGCGGAGGCCAATGCATAGATGGAAACCAATAAACCGATACCAGCGGGGGGCTGCTCAAGGCTCTCCGACATCGCAGGCAGAACCGCTGCCGGCATCGTCTCGGTCAGAATGGTGAGAAACGCTGTAGTGGACAGAGCAAGTAGCCCGATCATAGGCAGGCGACCATTATTGGCACTCATGGGCAAACTCCTTAATCGGATGCGTTCGTGCGAAGCGCATTGATGCCTTGCGCATCAAAAAAAGTCCGACATTAGCAGGAAGCAGCTTCAGGAAATGCCTGCCTCTGTGAATGCTCCTATGAATTCAAGTGGTCACTGGATTGGCCTTGATCATCGGATAAAGCCAAAGCCCCCAACGCCCGTCACGGAAACTGGGGGCACTGAGTCAGACGCGAGCAGTTTTCTGTAGCACGGTCTTGCTGACCATGTACGAGTCCAGACTCCACGGCCCCCCCTCTCTACCAATACCACTGTCCTTCACACCGCCAAACGGAGTGTCAGGATCCGGCGCACCGAAATGGTTAATCGACAGGACTCCAACATCCAGCTCACGACTCAATCGTTCAGCCTGTTCCAGTGAATTGGTGAACGCAAAAGCAGCCAAACCCACGGATAGACTGTTGGAAATCTCGATGGCCTCATCTAGGGTCGAGAAACGAACCGCGACAGCGACCGGCCCAAAAGGCTCATCGGTCATGATGGCGCAATCTAGTGGAGTGTCGACCAGCAGAGTCGGCGCAAAATAATAACCACGCTCACCTACACGATGCCCACCCACGGCAACCTTGCCGCCACGCGCCAATGCGTCATCGACAAAATGCTGCATCGCGGCGAGGCGCCGGACACTGGTGACCGGTCCGATGTCTGCCTTCGTATCCATGCCGTCGGCCACACGTACCTGATCGGCGGTTGCCACAAACGCCGCTACGAATTCGTCGTAGATACTCTCGTGTACCAGGAAGCGACCTGGCGCAGCGCACCACTGAGCGTTGATCCGAATTTTGCTCTTGAGTGCCATCTTGCCGATTTCCGCGGCATTGACCCCTTCGCAAACGATGACCGGGGCATGGCCGCCGAGCTCCATCAGCACCGGCTTCATGGCCGCACCCGCCAGTTGGCTCAAGTGCTTGCCGACTGCCACCGACCCCGTCAAGGTCACCATGCGGGTCACTGGCGACTCGATCAGGGTCGAAGACACTAGCGCCGGGTTGCCAAACACCAGATTCAATACGCCCTTGGGCAAACCGGCTCGCTCGAAGCACTGAACCATTGCTACTGCCGCGCCAGGGGTTTCTTCTGGGGCTTTCAAAATGATGGAGCACCCGGCGCACAGTGCACCGCTGATTTTTCGCGACGGTGCGCTTAGCGGCACATTCCAAGGCGTGAACGCTGCGACTGGACCAATTGGCTGACGAAGAATCGATTTCTGCATTTGAGCTTCGCCCGGAACGATGGTCCCGTAGGCTCGCAGGGCCTGTGCCATGTCCCAATCGAAGAAGCTCGCCGAACGCTCCACCTCCGCACGCGCATCTGCAATTAATTTGCCGTTCTCTCGGGTGATGATCTGCGCGATTTCTTCGGAACGTGAACGCACGCCTGCGATGGCACGACTGATGATGATATTACGCTCAGCCGGTGGTGTGTCCCGCCAGATTTTGAACCCCCGCTCAGCGGCGGCCAACACGCGTTTCAGGTCAGCGGTCGTGGCCCCGGGAACGCTGGTGAGCGATGCTTCGGTGCTGGGGTCCAACACTTCAAAGCAAGAGGGGCGGTCGAAAATCCATTCACCGTCGATGAAGAGGCCTACGCGCGGATGATCAGCGTCGGCGATGACATTATTATTGGTTTCAATGGACATCTGAATTCCCTCTACATTTGGCGCCAAGGGGCTCGGTTGATATCGCCCTCAATCACCGAAAAAACACTGTGCCGGAAAGGCAATTAATCAAATCTCGACCATCTCGAAGTCCAGCTTCGTCGCCGAACACTCAGGGCAAATCCAATCCTGGGGAACATCTTCCCACCGAGTTCCAGCAGGTATGCCCTCTTCCGGAATACCTTCGGCTTCGTCATACATGAAACCGCATAAAATGCATTGCCAAATTTTGAATTCGCCCTCGGACAAGGCTTGTGTGGACGTGTCATTGCTCATGATTTTTCTTCCGTTTCATTTTCTACTTGTTGGCCCCTTTGCCGACCATGGGAAGCGTTTCGTAACCCTTGGGGGACAGCAACCAGGGCGTTGCTTTCACTTTGCCAGAACAGCTGTTACCGGCCGCACGCGGCCATGGTTGCCATTGCCCTGCTTTCATATGACTGATTTCAGCTCTCTCAGGGACAGCCCTTCATTGGCCGCTTTCGACAGCAGCGGACTAGGTGCCCAACGCCTGCCGTATTGCTCATGCCATTGCTGCACTTGCAGATGGATTTCCGTGGCCCCGATCGTGTCAGCCCAGTACAGCAGCCCTCCTCGATGGCGAGGAAATCCAAAGCCGTACAACCACATGACATCAATGTCACTGGCTCGATATGCCTTACCTTCATCCAGGATCTTGCAAGCCTCGTTGATCGAGGCAAATAACAGACGTTTGAGGATTTCACTGTCGGTAAAGGTACGCTGAGGCGTGCCAAGCTCATGGGCGACGGTCGCGATGATCCGCATCACTTCTTCATCGTGACGAGGTGTGCGGTCACCTTCTTCATAGCGATACCACCCGGCCCCATTTTTCTGGCCCTTGCGGCCCAGCTCGACCATCCGATCCGGGACATGGAGCTTCCTGTATTGAGGGTCAGCTGCCGCGCGACGCTTGCGCGTGTCATAGCTGACATCGAGACCGGACAGATCGCTCACTGCGAACGGTCCCATTGGATAGCCAAATTCAACCATGACCCTGTCGATCTGCTCAGGGCGTGCTCCCTCCTCAAGCAGTAGCATCATTTCCGTGACCAGCGGCGCGCGACTGCGATTTGCCGCGAAGCCATCGCACGTTCCGGAGACCGCGCAGACTTTTTTAAGATCGCGACCCATCTTCATTGCCCGCACAACTGTCTCGATCGAGGTTTGATCACCCTTCACGATTTCGCACAGTTTCATCGCGTTCGCGGGAGCGAAGAAATGAGCGCCGGCGACGCTCTGAGGCCTGCCTGTCATGTTGGCCATGACGTTGATATCAATCGCGGAAGAGTTCGTTAGCAACAGCGCGCCAGGCTTCATCACCGCATCAAGTTTGGTGAACACATCCTTCTTCAGATCTATCCGTTCAAACACCGCTTCAACCACGACATCACAGTCGCCGATCTCTTCGTAATGAGAGACAGGCTGGACAAACTGAAGGCATGCATCCATTTCTTGCACAGTCATGCGTCCGCGCTTGACCTTTACGGCGTAGATGTCACGTATGCGCTGCAGGCCCCTGTCCAGTGCTTCGGCACTCGCTTCCAGGAGTTTCACCACAATGCCTGCATCAGCGAAGCAAATGGCAATACCGGCGCCCATCGTTCCCGCGCCGATCACAGCAGCGGACGTCACACCAGCAGGCTTGAAACCCGGGGGCGCATCCGGAACCTTGGCAGCCTCGCGCTCGGCAAAAAATGCGTAGCGAAGTGCCTTGGCAACATCAGAACCCTCCAGCTCAGAAAACAAGCGGCTCTCAACCTCTAGAGCCTCATCAAACGGCAGGTTGAAAGCTGCTTCGATACAATCGATCGCGTACTGAGGCGCCTTGTTGTGAGGAGACTTTTTGGCTGCTTCGCGGCGTGCCGCTTGCAGCAAATCCATGGTTGTCGCATCCATCGGTTCGAGCGCCAAATCGCGTACGCGCTGCGGTTGAGCGTGCGCCACTGCTTTTGCATACCTTACGGCAGCGTCACGAAGCTCTTGGTTTTGTGTTCCTGGAACAATCTGGGAAATAAGCCCGATCTGCAATGCTTCGGGGGCATGGATATGGCGGCTGGAGACGAGCAAATCGGTGGCTACGGCCGCCCCGACCAGCCTTGGTAAACGCTGCGTACCGCCGCCTCCTGGTATCAGCCCGAGAGCGACCTCGGGCAATCCGAGCTTGGCTGTGGGCAATGCAATCCGGTAATGGCAAGCGAGGGCGTGCTCGAGACCGCCTCCCAGCGCATATCCATGAATAGCAGCGACAGTCGGCTTGGCGCTGGCGTCGAGTGCCGCAGCACTCATGCTGGTAGTGATTGTTCTCGCCTTGCCGAACTGTCGAATATCAGCACCCGCGATGAAATTCTGGCCACCCCCCATCAACACGATCGCCGCGACAGCCGGGTCGGCGTTCGCATGGGTAACGGCGTCAATGATGCTCCCTCTCATCTCGGGAGTCAGGGCGTTGACGGGCGGATTGTTGACTGTGATTACGGCCACAACACCTTCGACTTCGTAACTGACCATCAGGCTTTCGCTCATCTCATCTTCCTGTCTCAAAAAAAATATGGCCTGCCCCTACCCCGCGACCGCTCGCACCCAATGAGCATCCAGGTTTGGCCCGGAAATTTGAGTGCAGCGCCATCCTGCGCTCCAAACAACGTTGAATCGATGGTAGCATGAGTTTTGATAATCAGCACGGATTTCACTGATCGGAACTTTTTGCTGTGCTACTTTAGTCTTTGACGCTGGACCGATCCCCCTGAACGAAGGTACCGGAAAGCACATTCGAGCTTCATCTTCATGCACTGAGGAAACCCTAGAGATGACAATAAAAGGCAGGGCATACATCGTCGGAGCGTATGAGCACCCCCTACGCAAGGCCCCCCACCATTCGGTGGCACAACTACATGCGGAGGCGGCGAAAGGGGCAATTGAAGACGCGGGATTAAGCAAAGATGACATCGACGGATATTTCTGCGCGGGCGATGCACCCGGCGGGAATGTATGGTCGATGGCCAACTACCTGAATCTGGACAAGCTGAGGCATGTCGATTCGACCGATATGGGAGGATGCTCTTATCTCGCCCATATCGCCCACGCTGCAGAATCAATAGCAGCGGGCAGATGCAACGTGGCTCTGATTACACTGGCTGGTCGCCCCAACTCTGAAGGTATCTCTGGGATACAGGCGCGCGTACGAGGAGTCAATCTACCGGACGCGCCATTCGAGATGCCCTATAACCCAGTCACGTTGAACCTCTATGCCATGTGTGCGATGCGCCACATGCATGAGTACGGCACAACCAGCGAGCAACTGGCGTGGGTCAAGGTCGCCGCCTCTCACCATGCGCAACACAACCCTCTGGCGATGTTGCGCAAAGTGGTCTCGGTCGAAGATGTATTGGCATCGCCGATGATTTCTGACCCGCTGCGGCGTCTCGATTCCTGCGTCGTGAGCGACGGCGGCGGCGCAGTTATCGTTGCCCGCCCGGAGATTGCGAAGGCCCTCAACAGACCACGGGTACGGATACTTGGCTGCGGTGAATCCACTAAACACCAGATGGGTGGACGCCTCGACTTGAGCTATACCGGAGCCGCGTGGACCGGCCCTCGAGCCTTCGAAGAGGCGGGTGTGACACCGGCCGACATCCAGTACGCCTCCATCTATGACAGCTTCACCATCACCGTCATCCTACAACTTGAAGACCTGGGATTCTGCAAAAAAGGCGAAGGCGGAAAATTCGTGTCGGACGGCAACCTTATTTCGGGCATCGGCAAGTTGCCGTTCAACACCGATGGCGGCGGCCTGTGCAATAACCATCCCGCCAATCGCGGCGGGATCACAAAAATAATCGAAGCCGTACGACAGCTTCGAGGCGAGGCTCATCCAAAGGTGCAAGTTCCCAACTGTTCGCTAGCCCTCGCCACCGGCATCGGCGGCGCGATAGGTCATCGGCACGGTGCAGCCACCGTCATCATGGAAAGGGAGTAAAAACATGTCGACCCCCTACACAGAACGCCCCATCAGCGACCCCATCCTGAACCCCGGTGATGAACCCTATTTCGATGCTGCGGCCGAGGGGCGCCTGCTCTTGAAGAGCTGCAATGCCTGCCATCAACCGCATCATTATCCTCGTGCGTTGTGCCCGTTTTGCTGGAGCACCAATGTCGAATGGATCACCGCAAGCGGGACCGGGACAATCTACACCTTCAGCATCACAAGACGCGGCGCATCAGCACCGTACTGCATTGCCTATGTGCGCCTTGACGAGGGACTGATGATGCTTACGAATATTGTCGATGTTGATCTGGACAGTGTTCGCATCGGGCAGCGGGTCAGGGTCGCGTTTAAAGAATCAGAAAGCGGCATGTCCGTTCCCATGTTCACAATTGACCATTCGGAGGCTTGAATGAGCAGCCGCGCCGTACTCTACAGCGCCGTAGATGATGTCATCACGCGCTATATGATTGACGTAGACAGCGCAACGCTCCACAGGATGGAAAGCGTCACTGTGGCCTCAAAGGTGCAATACGCATGGCCTCATCCATCCGGCGGCTTCCTGTATGTCTCAACAAGCGACGGTGGCCCGAGGGTGGAGTCCCATCACAATCACGTCAGCGCTTACTCGTTGGGACCTGACGGGCAACTCAACACTCACGGCTTACCTGCGCGACTTCCCTACCGAGCGGTACATTTGTGTATCGACCCCCTGGGACGATTTATCGTCAATGCCCACAATTTCAAGCGCGGCTCATTGACTGTGCACCGCATCAACGCAGACCGTACAATTGGCAGTTGCCAGGCTCAGGATCCGGACACCGACTTTGGGGTCTATCCGCACCAAGTCATGTTTTATCCATCCGCCAAACAAGTCCTGGTAGTTGACCGCGGCAATAACGCAACGACAGACAAGCTGGAAGATCCCGGGGCACTCCGTTCATTTCGGCTAACTGAAGAGCATCTCCAAATGAGCGATGTGGTTGCGCCGAATCATGGCTATGACTTCGGCCCGCGGCATGTCGACTTTCATCCGACGCATCCGTGGCTTTACGCAGCCGACGAGCGAACCAACCGTCTCTACATGTTCCGACATGACGGTGACCGGATCGAGGCCGAGCCAGCCTTCACGCGGGGAACGCTGCGAACCCCTGAGCACGTGCGCCCGCGACAACTCGCCGGTGCAATCCATGTTCATCCAAACGGGAAGTTTGTTTACCTGGTAAATCGCGCAGATGCGACGCACTCCGACCAGGGGCACCAAGTGTTCTCCGGAGGTGAAAACAACATAGCCGTCTACGCTATCAACCCTGAAACAGGCGAGCCCACACTCGTTCAGCATGTGGACACTCGTTCCTTTCACGTCCGAACATTTGCCTGTGATCCCAGTGGCCGTTTGCTCGTCACGGCGAGTATCAAGGCCTTGGCCACATACGATGATGAAAAAGGGCTGGCTGTAACGCCCGCGACACTGTCGATATTCCGGATAGGTGATGACGGGCATCTCAAGTACGCTCGAAGCGTCGATGTCGAGACGCCAGGAAATCAACTTCAGTACTGGATGGGTATTGTCGGGCTACGTTGATTGAGCGGCAATGCGCCGATGGTCCCCCACTGCCAGCAGTGGGGGACTACAATTAAATACGATTGAGCAGCCGGCCGCCGTCCACCGCCAATGAGATACCAGTGATGAAATTGGCTTCATCGGACGCAAGAAACAGGGCCGCATTCGCAACATCCCAAGCGGTTCCCTGGCGGCCGAGCGGCACTTTGGCGTTGCGCTCCGCGCTGACCTGCTCACGCGTCTGGTTCCACGCTTGAATACGCGCCTCAACCGCCATCGGCGTCGAGATCAAGCCTGGCAGGATGCAGTTTGCCCTGATCCCATAAGGAGCATTTTGAAGCGCCAACTGCTCGGTGAAAGCAATGACACCCGCTTTTGTAGCCTTGTAGGTAACGTAGGGATACTTACCCAATGCCGCCGCGGATGACACATTGACGATAACCCCGCCCCCTTGTTCGCGCATGAGTGCTACTGCGTGCTTACAGGCAAAGACGGTACCGCGAAGATTGATACGGCAAATGTTATCGAACTGATCTTCGGTGATGTCCATCAAGTCGGCGTCACCACCGGCGAGGCTGACCCCCACATTGTTGTGCAGGACATCCAGGGCCCCCCAACGTTTTTTTGCCATCTGCATGGCAAGGGCCAACTCATGTTCCCGGGTCACATCCGCAGAAAATGCTGCAGCGGAACCGCCCTCCTGAATGATCATCGCCGCAGTTTCCTCAGCGGACTCGATTTGCCGATCAACGGCCAGAACGTGCGCCCCTTCACGTGCAAATCGAATGGCCGCCGCTCGACCGTTACCCATGCCTTCGCCCGGGCTTTGTCCAGCACCAATAACAACAGCAACTTTCCCGGCAAGCCGCCCTGCCGGTGTGTACCCCTGCGTTTGATCCAGTGAGCCTGCCATTTCCGCCCTCTCTTATTTTCATGTAAGCGATTGAACTAACTGATAATTTCAAATAGTAGACTGGCACCAACGCCGTTTTCCTGAACAGGCGTCGACCCTCGACCTGCCACAGAGACGCTCAGGCAGGTAACGCCCGCGCCCGGAAGGAAGTCGAAATTGATACTATCACATGTTCTTATTATCGATACCTGTTCCGATCATCAGAACCAAGAAAATCAAAGCTGACTCTTTATCCAACGACATGATGCCTGTACAAATCGTGGTCATGCCGTTTTCGCAGTGCTATTATCAGTTCTAACTAGCAGCATATGTTTCATTCATCGGAACCATAAATTCCCCACAAAAATAATAGGAGGGAAAATGACATCGAACGCCACCATATTGATCGGCGGGGACTGCGGACCCACGCATGGACCGAAAGACGGCTTCCCGGTGGAGGGATACACAGAGCTCGTCCTGCCGACCCTTGCCTCGGCCGATATGCGCTTCATCAACTGCATGCGCACCTACTCGGACCGCACCGTGCGCGCAGATCATGCCCCACAAGTCGGTCAGCCCGTTGAAATGGCTGCTATTTTCACCAATGGCAGGTTCGATGCGGTGACCCTGGCAAACAATCACAGCTACGACAGCGGCCCGGATGCCCTCGTGGATACCCGGGACTTCTTTGTCTCGCGCGGCATCCAGGTGACAGGCGCAGGTCGGGATCTGGAAGAAGCACGATGTCCAGCAATCATTGAACACGACGGGATCAAGGTCGGTTATATGGGCTATACCTCGCTCGGTCCTGCCGGCAGTGAGGCAGGCCCGCAAAAACCTGGCGTGTCCAGTATCAAGGTCGATACCTCCTATGAAACACGTGGTCCCCACCAGCCCGTTCGCATTCGCACGGAACCCGATTCCAGCGACCTGGCGAACCTGATCGAGGACATCAAGAAGCTGAAAGGTGAGGTAGACGTCGTTATCCTGGCTTTTCATTCCGGCGTCATCCGGCTGCCACGCGTGATCTCCGATTACCAGGTGACCGTAGCCCATGCTGCCATTGATGCCGGTGCAGATATGGTGGTGTGTCACGCACCGCATATTCCCAAAGCGATCGAGATGTATAAGGGCAAAGCCATCTTCTACAGTCTCGGCGTGTTCGCAATGACCAAGTCGTTTCCCGCGCCTTCATGGAACGAACCCGCCTGGTCCCACGGTGCGGTTCGCAATCACGCGGACCTCGACCCCGAATACCCTTTCATGCCCTACGGCAAGGCCTGTACCTTGAGCTTGCTCGCCAAAGCAGTGGCGACCAAAAACGGTATACAAAAAGTTTCGTTCCTTCCGATGGTCATGGACGCACGGTATCGGCCTGAAGTGCTGGATCACGACGATCCTCGATTCCATGAAGTGCTTTCCTACCTGGAATGGGCCTCCGAAGACATGCCACATCGATTTAGCGTTGAAGGCAATGAAATCATCGTATCGGAGTAAATCATGGACCTGAAGATCAACGGAAAAGTGGCAGTCATAACCGCCGCCAGCGCAGGTTTAGGCAAGAACATTGCTCACGCACTGGCGGCCGAGGGCGTTCACGTGGTGCTGTTTGCACGCTCGGCGGACAAACTGGCCGCCCTCGCCCAGGAAATAACGGCAAAGCACGGCGTGCGTGCAGTCGCCATTGCCGGCGACATGCGCGTCGCCGCTGACGTAAAGCGCCTCGCCGACACGGTGAACGCTACATTCAACGGCACCGACATCCTCGTCCTGAACACGGGACGAGCCCCCAATCCGCTGCGGGCGACGCTCGACGAAACTGAAGAGGAACGGTGGCAAGAGGCCTATCAAAATCAACTCTGGGGAACCATCCAGGTAGCCAAGGAAATGGTTCCTCAGATGCTCAAGAAGCAATGGGGTCGCGTCATCGCCATTACCTCGGCATCAGTAAAGCAACCCATGCCGCACCATAGCCTTTCAACCGTTTTTCGCGCCGGCGTTACCGCGTACATGAAACATCTCGCGAACGAAGTGGGCTCTTGCGGCATCACTGTCAATTGCGTAGCACCGGCGTTGATCGACACATCGCACCGCACCGGCACCGCCGCGTACACCCCGGAGCAGGCAGAGGCGCGCCGCAAACTTACGCCGCTCGGCCGCATGGGGGAGCAAGACGAGGTCTGTGGCGTGGTCGCGTTTCTCGCATCCACACAGGCGGGTTTCATCACTGGATCGAGCATCAGCGTTGATGGCGGCATGATCGGTTCATTGCTTTAGCATTCAGGCAATATGCTCTCATCCCCCCCAAGAACAATAAATTATCTGCACCATTCCCCCTATACGTCGCATGCGTCGGTTGAATGGTCACAAGAGAGGCGACAGGCAATGAAAATCGGATACATCGGGCTCGGCGCCCTCGGCAGTCAACTCGCTCGTCGATTCCTGTCTCACTCGTTATGCGTGTGGGATATCAACACGGCTGCCGTCGACACGTTCAAGAAACTGGGCGCCGATGTCGCGCCTACGGCGGCCGACCTGGCTCGCCGGTGTGACGTCATATTCCTGTGCCTGCCACGCAGTTCGGACGTCAGGTCTGCGCTGTTCGGTCCAAACGGCCTCGCGGCCGGATTGGTGCCGGGGACGCTGATCATTGATCAAACAAGTGGTATCCCGGGCGAGACCAGACGTATGGCCGAAGAACTGGCCGAACGCGGTATCGACATGATGGATGCTGCGGTGTCTGCCAGCCCCCTGGTCGTTGCCGAAGGCAAAGCCACCCTGATGGTTGCGGGCCCGGATACGGTTTACGAGCGCGCCCTCCCCGTTTTACAAGTTATCACCCAAACGATTTATCGTTGTGGCGAAAGGGTCGGCGACGGTCAAGCCATGAAAATGGTCAACAACGCCATGAATGCTGGCTGCCGACTCGGGACCCTTGAAGTCGTGGCCATGGGCAAAAAAGCCGGCCTGTCACTGCCCCTGATGGCGGACGTGTTGAACCGCAACAAAGCGCGAAATCAAACCACGGATAGAATGCTACCCGCGCTTGCCCAGGGAAAACCCTCCACCAATTTCGCCCTCGCATTGATGCTCAAAGACGTCGATCAAGCCGTCGCGCTGGGAATGTCCAGGGATGTCCCAATGCCGCTAACCGCTCTGGTCAGGGCATTGTTGCAAATCGGAACCAACACCCTGGGGCCAATTGCGCAGCTCGAAGACATGGTCGGGCTCATCGAAAGCATGGCGGCGACAAAACTGTACGACGGCGACGCCGTGAAGCTGACCACGGATGGCGCCCCTCAAGCGTGCCCTGAAGGTGACGCCATCGAGTTGGTCACAGGTGCGATCGCATCGCTATGCAGCGCGATTACTTATGAATGCACGGCGGCAGGCCTGCGATATGGGTTGGCATTGGAAGACATGGCACAGGTCCTGGAAAAGACATCGGGATGGAGTGAATCCTCTCGCTCTATTTATACCCAATTGTTATCCAGTCACGCCCTGGACAACACGGCACTCTCGAGCGAAAAAACCATCCTCAAAGCGGCCTGTTTGCGCGGCAATGATCTTGGAGCTCCCATGTTGATCGCCAATGCTGCACGAAGCCTCTTCGAGCAAGCGGATCATCAGATCAGCGATCCAGTCCCGATAAAAGACTTGAGCACGTTCTACAGCTCTATTTCCGCGGTTCAGTTCAAGCCCTCCTCCAACTGCAATTGATTGGCGGCTCACGAATAGTGAGCGTGGAATCGATCGAGGTCTATATGAAAACCAAAGTCTGTCCCGATGCGGCGGTAAGCCAGCGGCACCTTCTGCAGGAAACAAGCCCACGCTCGGCTACCTGCCTGGTCCGGCAAACCTCGCCAACCTATTAACAAATAGTGAACGCGTATTGCTTTTAAACCCCAGCAACACGCGTCTTTCTAACATAACCTTCGTTAGCGGATTGCGTCATCGCAGAAACGCTTTTCACAAACATTACGCTCGCTGACCACCAAGATTCATCTGGCGAAAATGCAATATTGATCCACGCCTCGAACATCTCTAAGGCCTGATGGCGAAGCAACACTGTTTCATCCTGCAGTCTTGATGCATCAGCTTTGCATCAACTAATAAAAACCATCCTGTCACAGGAGAAGACGCATGACGAAGACGAAAACGACCAGCTCTCGGCGATCGCTAGCCGCTGGCGCTATCGGGAACTTCGGTGAGATCTACGATTTCGCTGTATTCGGGTTCTCAATACCCATTTTATCCGTTCATTTTTTTCCCGGCTCAGATCGAACTGCCGCGCTTCTGAGCACGTTCGCAGTCTATGCAGTGGCCTTCGTAGCCCGCCCCCTGGGTGGCTTGATGTTTGGCTATCTGGCGGACCGCCTTGGCCGTATCAGGGTCATGGCGATGACCGTTTGGCTCATGGCACTAGGCACCGCGATCATCGGGCTGCTTCCGACCTATGCAACCATCGGGATCGCCGCACCGTTACTGCTGTTGCTCTGTCGAATCGCACAAGGCTTGGCACTGGGTGGCGAAACGACCGGCTCGACCAGCTACATCGTCGAGTCGGCACCGGAAAACCGCAGAGGATACTGGCTTGGCTTCACGCTGATTTTCTCTCACCTGCCCAACGCCGTCGTGGCCGGTTTGGTCGTCGCACTCCAGCTTGGAGCGGGGGATCAAGCGTATTCAGACTGGGCGTGGCGCATCCCTTTCCTTCTTGGAGGCATTATCGGAGTTGTCGGGTTCTGGTTGCGCCGCAACATCGATGAGCCTGAAGAGTACAAGCAAGCCCGCCAGGCCAGTAAAGCCAGCAAAATCAAGAAAAATCCGCTGATCGCGGCCATTCGCTGCGGTGGATTGAGGGGTATGTTGCACGTGTTCATGGTCCAACCGGTTTTTTCGGTAGGGGCTTACCTATTGCTCGGCTTTATGTACACCTTTCTAATTGAGGTCGGGAAGCTGGATTCCACCTCGGCTTTGATCTCAAACGCCATCGCCGTCATCGTACTTTCAGCCCTACTTCCGTTAGGAGGTTTATTGAGCGATCGGTTTGGCCGCAAGCGAGTACTGACATTTGGTGCGGCATGGATAGCGCTCTCGGCATATCCGGCCATGTACTTGGCTGCCTCGGGTTCCTTCGCTAGCGCTGTGGCCGGGCAAACACTCCTCGCTGCCGGATTGGGGATTTATGGGGCAGCCAGCTTTGTGGCCGCAGCGGAATTTTTCCCGACATCGTTCCGTGCAACCGGACACGCGATTTCCTATCAGACAAGTGTCGCGATGTTCGGCGGAACGTGCCCATTGATCGCTGCGTACCTGTCCCAGGCGTTTGGCTCCCCGCTGGCGCCGGCCTTTTACGTCACGTTGATTGCCGTGCTCTGTCTGATCACAACTCAGTTTGTTCCTGAGACTCGTGGAGTAAACCTGCGCACCTCGGTGGGCAACAAGACAAGCAACAAGGCGAGTGAATTGCCGCAGCCCCAGAAAGCAATGCGGCAAGAGCTTTCTACATAACCCTTTTTGCAGTCAACTGATCGCTGAGCGGCTCAAGATGTGCGCGGACTGAAAACAGTCCGCCTCATCGGCTGAGCCGCCGAACATATCGCACCCGAACAGGATCGGTTGTAAAGGCGACTACCGCTCCAAATTGGCCGTTTGCCCGTCCTCCCTGTTTATGGGCTTAACTATGAAAATAAAAAACAAGCTTGTGCTGACGTTCGTATTGGTCGCGTTTATACCCGTGAGCTTGGTCGCAGTGATTTCGGTGACTAACACACGAACGCTGGCAGTTGATCAGTTTATGGATGGCAGTACGCGGGAAATACGTCAGATCGATGGCAACATTCGCCAGTTTTTCGACGCCAGCCAGCAAAATGTCGATCAAATGGCAACCGATCCAGTTTATGTATCGGTTGGCGCGCTGAAGAACTACCAGACCGGCGATGCCGCCAGCCGGCCATTGCCTCCTGCGGCCCAGCAACTGATCGAAAGGTTTGCGCATTACGGTGCGGCCCACCCGTCCGCGGCGATTCTCTCCATCGGCCTGGAGGACGGCTCCTATGCCAAATGGCCAGATGATCCTCAGCTGGCCAACTACGATCCGCGTTCACGCCCTTGGTATAAAGCGGCGATGGCGAGCCCTGGAAAAACCGTACGAACACCCGCTTTTTATCCAGCCTATGATTACGGTAAGGAAGATGCAGCACTGGTGGGGACAGCCAGGGCAATGATCACGAGCGATGGCATCGTCAAAGGTGTGTTAGCCGTGAACGTGTCTTTGAAAAACCTCACAGAGCTGGTCAAAAGTATCAAGCTTGGCGAAAGCGGCTACGTGATGTTGATCGAGGACGGAATCGTACTGGTAGACCCCCGCGACACGACGCATAGCTTCAAGCCGCTCAAGGACCTGGGCGCGGCCTATGCAAAGTTGGCCACCATCCCGCAGGGATCAACCGAGGTTGAACTCAATGGGATCCCTTACATGGCCAACGTCTGGACGTCGCCTGATCTTGGCTGGCGCTATATCGGCTTGATCGAACGTAGTGAAGTCATGAGCGCGGCCACTCGCATGACCTACCTCACCACCCTCATCGTGGGAGGGTTGACAGTCATTTTTGCCTTGGTCGCCGTGGCATTTTCCAAGTCCATCGTCAAACCCATCAGCCAGGTCAGCACCGGACTGCAATCGATCGCACAGGGCGAGGGAGATCTGCGTCGCGAACTAGAGTTTCAGGGTAACGATGAAACCGCTGAACTGGCAGGCTGGTTCAATAAGTTTCTCAGCGCCATACGTCAGTTGATCCAACACATCGGCGCCGCATCGAGCAATCTGCAAAATGCCTCGAGGGTTAACAGCGAGGTAGCCAACAACATGAACGAGGCCGCCGGGAGACAGCGCGAAGCGGTGGAGTTGGTGTCGACCGCGTTCAACGAGATGGTCGCAACCGCCAATGAGGTGGCCCGTTCATGCAGCGGCGCAGCAAAGTCCGCCGAGAATGGACATCGCCGCGTGGCGGAGGGCAAGCAGCAGATCGAGATCACCACGGACAACGTGAATCGCCTGGGACGCCGTCTGACCGAGTCGTCGCAGTCCATGACAGAGCTCGAAGCCGGCAGTCGCAGCATCAACCAGATCCTTGGCACCATTCGCGCCATTGCCGAGCAAACCAATCTGCTGGCCCTGAACGCAGCCATTGAAGCCGCCAGGGCGGGCGATCAAGGCCGAGGATTTGCAGTGGTGGCAGATGAAGTCAGAGCACTGGCCAAGCGCACATCCGATTCGACCGGCGAAATCGAGCAACTGCTCGGCACACTAGGCAGCAAGACCCAGGAGGTCATGGGCAAAATGGGTAGCTGCCTGGAGCTCTCGCACGCCAGCGTATCGTCCATCGAGAGCACTCGAGACAGCTTTGAAGGCATCCAATTGTCGGTCAATGAAATAAGGGATCAAAACCTGCAGATATCCGCCGCTGCTGAAGAGCAGCATAGCGTGGCCGAAGAGATCAATCGGCATATCCAGCAGATTTATGACGAGGCTCGGCTGGTGGAGAGCTTGGCCAACTCTGCACAAGATGACTCCGGCAAGTTGTCAAGTCTGTCAGATGAACTGAACGGTCTGGTGGGGCGCTTCAAATCGTGAACCGTCGTCGTTCGCCTGCAAGTCCCAACTGGTCCATTCGCATGGAAGTGACCAGCGGAGCGTTTCGTTCTCGCGATGAGCCGCTGTCAAGACATCCAGGCTTGAGGCCAGGCGCACATCATCAGTCGGATGTAGGGGCGGGCAAGGCCACCTCTCCACCGAATTGTCGCGATATGACTTCGGCACCCTTGATCGCCAATTCGATAAACTCCTTTTCATTCATGTTCATTCGGACAGTCGGTGCCCCCACCGACAAGCAATAGTGCACTTCTTGATTGACGTCCTTGATGGGTACCGAGATCGCCGAGATGCCTAACAGCCGTTCGCCATGGGAAACGGCATAACCCTGCTCCCGGATCATGGCGAACTCTTCAAGCACCGCGCCATTGGTGCGCTTCGTCGCTTTGGCAACATTTTTGACTAACGGGGTGAGCTGGGCTTTGGGCATATAGGCCATCAAGACCTTTGAAGCAGACCCTACCAACAAGGGAATCTGTTCACCCGCCTGGACCACCGCGCGCAACGGTGCCGAGCTGGTAGTGACCGAGTCGAGACAGACTCGATTGCGATCACTCACCGCATGAATGGAGACTGTTTCTTCAGTCTGCTCAGCGAGTTCTTGCAATACGGGTCGAGCGATCTCACGAATACCCAGGGTACTTTTTACCAGGCCAGCCAAGCGCGTGAACCGGAAGGACAAGCAATATTGCTGCTCGAGACGTACCAGGTAGCCAGCCTTTTCAAGACTCTGGACAATACGAAACGTCGTCGACTTCGGTAGCTCGATACGGTCTGCAATGTCTTGAAGCGTAAGGCTGCTGCGGTCTGAACTAAAGCTTTCGAAAACTGCCAAGATACGTTGCACAGAGCGCATCATTCTTGAAAAACCCCATCAAAATCGTTGATCGTAACGATCCTCCTCGACACGAAATGCTTCATTCGCCAACAAACGAGAATCAGTCTCAAAATAACATACTAGCATGACGCTATTTCACTCGCCAACTTCAGTTCCACCCACCGAACTTGAGAACGGAGGCACATCGCGACGGCTGGCGAACGCGCCTTGTTCAGTCGGGCACCGTTACCAGCTGCGTGCCCAGCCAACGTTTATCCGAAACCAACGTACGAACGACGTCAGCCAAAACAACACGTGCTGCCAAACCCGCCGGCGACAACTCATCGTCCGACAAACTGGCGACTTGATTCAAGCGGGTAAAATTGAACTCGGAAATGGGTACCGTATCGAAACGGTCTTTATCATGCCTTGCAAGTGCCGCGCTAGGTTGCACCGTCATCCCCAAGCCCGCCCCCACCGCGTCCATGAGTATCGCAAGCCCGTCGATTTCCGCGATGACGTTCATCGTGCAGCCTTCTCTTTCAAAAGCATTGTTTATCAGCGCCCTGAGGCCGTGCGTACTGCCGGGCAATATAAGGGGGACGTTGGAAAGCTCACTGATTGACAGCGATTCACTCTTGCGGACCAGGGAAAAGTCAGCTGCGGAAATAGCGAAAAGACGTTCATTTACCAGCGGTTGAGTGCTGAATCTGCGCCCATGATCAGCGCCAAACAATATCGCAAGATCGATCTGTCTAGCACTCAGCATCCGCTCCAGGTTGCCCGATAACGCCTCGACAATACGAAGGGAAATATCCGGGTATCGCTCTCGCATCGCCTCCATGAACGGCAGTGCAACGACGCCTGAGGTGGATGGAGCCAATCCCACCGTGACATGCCCGGCGAACCGTCCAGTCCGGGCCGCGTGGGCCGCATCCTCTGCGTTGCGCAATACCAGTTGTGCTCGATGCCAGAATGCCAATCCGGCGCTGGTGGGCTGCACGCCGCTCTTCTTTCTTAGCAGCAACCGAACGGACAGTTCATTCTCCAGTCGACTGATTTGTTGACTGAGGGCCGAGGTGACAACATCGAGTTCAAGCGCTGCTCGCCCCATGCTTCCACACTCAACTACCCGGACAAAGTAGCGCAGTTGACGCAGTTCCATCGGACACCTCCACTATCACAACGATGCCTGGACCGGTCGGTCCAGGCACGACACGCTATTTGCCGATAAAACGCGGTTTCCTTTTTTCCTTGTAAGCTTTGATGGCCTCCTTGTAATCATCCGTGGATTGCACCACGGCCATCTGCGCAGCCACCGACTCCAAGCTCGTCCGCAAATCAGTCCGCAGCGATTGGTATAGCAGCTTCTTTATGCTGCGTTGCTGGATGGGAGGGCCATCCGCCAGGCGTGTAGCAAAATCCAGCGTTTGCTGCATGAGTTCGTCATCACTGAATACTCGGTTGACGATGCCTAATGCCAACGCCTCCTCAGCACTGACGAAATCGCCCGTCCATAATAATTCCAGGGCTTTCGCGGTACCGACTATGCGCGGCAGCAAATAGCAGCCACCATTTCCAGGGATCAGGCCAACACGAATATAAGCCTCAGCAAATCGAGCCGACTCTGATGCGAAACGCATATCACACTGCAACGAAAGATCCATGCCCGCCCCCACCGCCGCGCCGTTTACCGCCGCGATGAGTGGCTTTTCAAAGTTCTCGATCGCTAATGCCACCTGGTGGGTGACTTTTTGCAATCTGATTTTACGCTCGAGCGGCGTTGGATCCCCCTCTGCGCTTTCGGCGGCCCGACGGCCCAGGTCGCCTCCGGAGCAGAATGCATCACCGGCACCGGTAATGACGAAACAACCGATGTCATCATTTTCATCGGCAGCCAGCAATGCAGTGCGAAGCGAATCCAGCATGCTCTCGCTCAAGGCGTTCTTTTTTTCGGGCCGGTTTAGCTTGGCTACCATCACCCGGCCAACGGTACTGACTTCTAGATCAGACATCATATTCCCTCAGTTCGATATGGACACGCCGCCCGTGCAAAACCACACTCGTTGCCCGCTGCGCTATTGCTCGGCCTGAGCCAGTGCACGGTGTCGTGCATGCTCGTCCCGAGCCTGCAACAATGCAGCTCTCAGCGAACGATTGAGCCACCGCTTGTTTTCGGCAAACGTGCGCGGGTTCTTTGCCCCCAACGCCTGCCCCAGCGCCGAAGCTTTCAAATGGAGTTCGTCTCGCAGGGCTACCTCGCGGACCAGCCCTCTCGCCAATGCTTCGGTAGCCTTCATCGCCCTGCCACTCTGAATCAGATCAAGCGCCAAAGCGCGTCCGCCGATGACCTCTAAAATGTTTGCACCCGAGAAGGTGGCGATACCCAAATCAATTTCGGGCAGCGACAGTTTCGCGGTATCGACGGCGACACAGGCATCCGCCAAGAGCGCAAGCATCGCGCCACCTCCCGTCGCGGTACCATTGAGCATTGTGACAACTGGCTTGGGGCAGTCCATCACGGCGTCCTGTAGCGCCGCCAACGCCAACGACCTTCGTTCACGCTGGCGTGCCGTATCACCGTCCGCCGGTTGTTCACGAATATCGACCCCTGCGCAGAACACGCGCTCACCAGTCCCGGTCAACATCACCGCGTTTATCTGCGGGTCATCAGTGGCCGCCTGCAGTGCAGCCGTCATACGCTCCATCATATCCACCGTCATCGCATTCGCCTTGGCGGCACGATTAAGAGTGATCCACAGGAGCGACTCATGTCGCTCAACCGTCAACTCGCTGGCTAGTTCATCCACGGACATCTTCCTCTACGTGCTTGTTTTTATTTCATCGAGACACACGACACGAGTTCTACTGGGGAGTCTTTTGTCCCGACACAAACATGTCCGCGAAAAACTCTTCCTCGGGGAGGTTGCGTAAGGCCACAAAATCCTGCCTTGCCGATTGCACGACGACGGGCGCTCCACAGGCATAGACCTGATGCTGGGAAAGATCCTCGTAATCTTCCATGACTGCACGGTGAACAAAGCCGACCCGACCTTCCCATAGGTCGTCGGGGTGCGCTTCTGACAGGACAGGTATGAACGTGACGTTGTGACTTTTCGTCCAAGCCTCGGCAACGGAACTCAAATACAGATCCGAGGCCCTTCGCCCGCCCCAATAGAGCGTTATTTCACGACTCGATGCTTTTTCAAGTTCGCGCTCAATCATGGCTTTGATCGGTGCGAACCCTGTGCCGCTGGCAACGAAGACCATTGGTTTGTTACTGTCTTCACGCACAAAAAAAGTACCTAGCGGGCCTTCAAGGCGCACCAGGTCGTTTTCTTTCATGACATTGAAAACGTGTTGGCTAAACGGGCCACCGTAATTCCTGAGATGCAATTCCAACACGTTGTCGTCGGGCACGTTTGCCAGCGACAAACTGCGACGAATACCGCCTGGCATCACCACGTTGATGTATTGCCCAGGCAAAAACCTGAAAGACTCCTTGGCAGGAAGGCGCAGGCGAATTCTCATCACATCCTCGGCCAGGCGCTCGAGACGATCGACACGGGAAACAAGCCGACGAATAGGGATGTCTTGTGTTGCTTCCACCACCTCGCAGGCGATCGTCAATGCGGTTAAAGCCTTTGCCTGGCACAGGAGCGCGTATCCCTGCTGCCGGTCCTCGTTGGAAAGTATCGCCATGCTGGACTCCGCATGATCGACCACCCCGTCGAGTACTTTGGCCCGACAGGTTCCGCAGATGCCATTTTGACAACTGTAGGGCAGTTGACACCCGCTTTTGAGGGCGGCAGCAAGTATCGTATCGTCTTGCTGCACCTCGAACGTGCGGTCGATAGGCTTCACATTGACCCGATGCGTCAATGTGGCGGACAGGCTGTCATTCATAGCGATTCACCCCTTTACAGAATGTTTTGTACATTGCTCTTTCTCGCGGCAAGCTTGGGGGCGGTTCATTAACCGCGCACAATCAAGGCGTCCGCGGCAATCACACCGTGGGGCAATACAAACATTGGATTGATGTCGATTTCGGCTATATCGCTGCGCTGCTGCCAGGCAAACTGCGATAACGCCACCAACGCGCGGGCAACAGCATCGACGTCAAGGGGAGGCGCGCCCCGAACCCCGTTCATGATCACGCTGCATTGCAATTCATCGAGCATTTCCATAGCGGTTGGCAGGCCGAAAGGGGCGATTCGACACGCGGAATCCTTCAGTACTTCCGCATAAATCCCACCTGCGCCGACTACCACCACTGGGCCAAATGAAGGATCCTTGACCACCCCGGCAATCAGTTCGAAGCCACCTGTCACCATCTCGGAAACGAGGACACCTTCAATGTGGGCGGCAGGCACATGCCGTTGCGCGTTGGCTAACACCTGCTCGATCGCTGACTCCAGCTCCTGGGCTGTCCGAATGCCGACCTTTACGCCGCCTATTTCGGTTTTGTGCGCAATGTCCGCAGAGACAATCTTGACGACTAGGGGCGCTTTGACTTTGTCGAACAGCGCAGTGTCAAAACCCTTCACGATCAGGTCGGTTGTGACGGGGATACCGATGGAACGCAGCATTTCCTTGGACTCGACCTCGGACAACGATGCCCGACTGCCAACGGCGGTGCTAAGCGGTACAGAAGCTCGCTCTACTTTGAGCCCCTCATCCTCTTGCATCTGCAAAATGCGCGATTGAGTCCGCTTGAATCGCATCAGCATTGCGATAGCTTTGGCGGCTCGCGACGGCGAAGGCAACACCGGAATTCCCGCATCAGCGAATACACGCAGCGCCTCTGCAACCTGAACGCTGGGGGCTGAGGAAAAAACCAGGATCGGCTTCGACGCCGACGCGGCAATTCGGGCCAATACCTGGGCTGCCGCCAGGCTGCCAGAGGCGCCTGTGGTTGCCAGGTTAATGCAAAGCGATCCTACGGCGGGGTCTTCAAGCGTCGCGCTTACAGCGGCTTCCAACTTCTGCGCATTGGCCGCTGAAAAATACCCTGCGGTAAGGTCGATTGGATTATGGACGGCCCCGATGTTAGGCACGACCGCCAGCAGCTTTTGCTGGGTATCGTTACCAAGTTCACACAAGGTCAGACCTTCAGGCTCACCCGCATCTGCGAATACGATCGCAGACCCGCCTGATACCCCCATCACCGCGACACCCCCATTGTCCGGGTATTTTTTGCTTTCCAATGCCTTGAGGAAATCCACTGCTTCATGGATCTCTCTGATCTCGACGATCCCCGTTTGCTTGAACAGGGCACGATAGAAATCATAGACACCCGTCATGCTGGCGGTATGCGATGCGGCCGCTAGTGCGCCCTGCTCGGTGACGCCCCCCTTCCACAGCAGGATCGGCTTGCCGCGCGCCGTAGCCTTGCGGCCGATTTCCAACAGCGCACGACCGTCATTGGTTCCCTCGATATAGGCGACGATGGTG
Source organism: Pseudomonas sp. FW305-28 (assembly GCF_017351395.1). Classification (NCBI taxonomy): domain Bacteria; kingdom Pseudomonadati; phylum Pseudomonadota; class Gammaproteobacteria; order Pseudomonadales; family Pseudomonadaceae; genus Pseudomonas; species Pseudomonas sp. FW305-28. The sequence continues at coordinate 10,914 of NZ_JACNDD010000035.1, read as the reverse complement.
TGTGTCTCGTCATCATCAAGCAGCGCCTCAATGAGCTGTACCGTGTTGACATCGCTTTCGTTGCCCGTCGCGATGACATGCCGGAAACCAATACCGGCTTCGGCACATGCAAGGGCGATGCTGTAGCCGAATCCCCCACTCTGCGTCACCAGCGATACCGACCCTTTCTCGAGTTTCGGTTCACGCGTAATGCTACCGAATGCGGCGTAGACACGAGAATGGATGTTGGCAAAACCGAGGCAGTTGGGCCCGATAATACGCATGCCCGCCGCCCGGGCAATCGCGAGCATTTTCTCCTCCCGGAGAATCCCTTCCGGACCGCTCTCTCGAAAGCCACCGCTCAGAACCACCGCAAAAGGAACCTTCTTCTGCGCACTCGATTCCAGCACGGCTAAAACACCCTGCGCAGGAACGCCAACCACTACGAGGTCGACGTCGCCTTCGATATCGGCAACGGACCCATAGCACTTCAAACCTTCAAAGGTTTCGTATTTGGGATTCACCGGATAGATCGCACCGGTGTATCCATTGCTCATCAGAGCTCTTACGGCCTGAGAGCCGGGACGTCCCGCATCCTCCGACACGCCTACAACCGCAATCGAACGTGGTTCAAGCAAGTTTTTGTAATTATTCATATCGGTACTGAAGCCCTTGATCGCTATCGAAAATCGGGAGACGAGGTAAAGAGATGCAGTCGTTTCTCTGCTCTCCCCAAAAGCAGAGCTGCCACGGTGCACTGTCGTCCGCAGTCAGCCGAAAGTCAATTATTTTTGGAATTGGTTCCAATGAATGAAACCTAAAACACTCTTTCACACAAGCTTGAACCGGCGCTAACCCAGCACGCACCTGCTACGTACAAGTTCCACTCATTGAAACTTGTGCTAATTATCAAAACACATGCTAGTATGATTTTGCGTCGACCGAGGGCAGCTACGGCCTCGTATGGACGGTTGATTTGTCCTGCATACATGCAGATTCAATAGGAGCATTGGTGATGATTTACACGCGCAGTGGGGCAGACGCCCTTGCAAACCGGAGCGTTATCGTTTCGCCCGGTACCGGAAACCAGCATTGGGGAACGACCTTCTTTGGCCCGCGGAGCTCTCAAGCGCGGGCCCCAGGCCCTCAGGCGACAATGTCTGAACTCAGAGCACACGAAGCAGTAGTGCCCCATTTCCACGGGGTGTCGATGTTTCAGTTGTTCATCGCTGGCAGTGGCACACTGGGTAATCGCGGGCAGGTACTTGAGCCGCTCACCGTCCAGTTCAAAGACCATCACACGGCTTACGGGCCGATCGTGGCGGGTCCGCAAGGGCTGTCCTTCGTCGCCATGCGGATGTACACCGGAAACTCCCAACCGGTCTATTTGAGTGAGCCTGGCTACCGGGAACAACTGCGTCCCAGCAAACGCCGGCACCTGACGTCCGAGCCCATCAAGTTCTCCATTGCCCCTGTGATGCAGGCCCGCGAAGAAGCGAGTTGGGAACTGCTTTTTGAAGATGAGGCAGATGGCCTGCGCGCTCAGGTATTACGATTGGGCGCTGGTATGAAGGTGGACGGTCCGCCCCCTGGTATTGCGTCGGGTTATTACGTTTTCGTCGGAAACGGCAGTGTGCTGCATGGCGAAGAGGAGCTTCCTCTCTGGTCCATGATCGTCGTGGAATCAACTGAGGAAAAGTTCGAGATCCAAGCAGGTGACCAAGGTGCCGAGGTTCTCGTGCTCCAGTACCCCCGGGAAGAGATTTGAAGTAGGGGTTCCCTCCGGCGAACTGACATTCGCTGGTCGTGTGCCCAACCTTAACGCGTAAGAAACACAGCTTCACCCTATCAAACAATAAACAAGTCTACGCCCCTGAGGGGGAGTAAAAGGCTTTGCACAATGGAGTTCGTTATGAGCATTGGCGTAACGTTCAATTTCAAAAGGCTGGTCGCGCCGATATCCGGCGCGCCCCCCAGCCGGCTATTCGCTACGACCGCTTTACCCACGCTGACACAACTCGACATGCCTGCACCGCACACAGCGATAAACGCGACAAGCATCCATGTCTGTAGGAAACGTTCGGATAGAAAAAGCACCAGTGCTCATGGAGCGCTCAAAAAACTCCAGCTCCGCAGCCTGCTGGCCTGTCTGGCCCTTGGCGCCGCCAGCGTCGCTACAGGCGCATATGCCGGGCCACTCCCCCCCTCTTCAGCATTGGCCTACGACAAGCAGACCCAAGGCCCAGTACCCATCCCGGTATCGGAACGAGGCCTTCCAACGGTTACTGCTCAAACCTGGTTCAAAGCATCCAACGAAGGACGGATACTGGAAGGCGCCATATTTGACCGCGAGGGCAACCTGCTTTTCTGTGATGTTTCGGGTAAACGCGTACTTCGCCTCTCGCCGACCAAACAGCTTTCAATCGTAGCCACGATAGAGAACCTCTCCCCTGGCGGACTGGCATTTCATCCCGACGGACGTCTGTTCATCGCGGCTCTCGATCTGAACCGCAACCTCGGCGCGATTTTCGCGGTCAAACCCGATGGCACGGGAATGCAAACCATCATCGCGCAAGACACCGGATTCATGCCCAATGACTTGGCGTTCAACAAACAGGGTGGTTTCTACTTCAGTGATTTCAAAGGTATCTCGACCGAGCCAAAGGGCGGGATCTATTACGTTTCTCCCGATCTTTCGCCTCCCGTTGTCGTCTTGCCGCATCTCTCGATGGCCAACGGCGTTACGCTAAGTCCAGACGGAAAAACGCTGTGGGCAACCGAATTTGGCCGCAACCTTCTGCATCGCATCGACCTGGCCAACGCTACTACCATCGCCACCATCAGTTCGTCCATCCCCTACCGTTTCACGGGGCCCTCCCCCGATTCGATGCGGGTCGACGCCGATGGCAATGTCTATGTGGCGATCTATGGGCAAGGTCGTGTAATGGTCTTTAACCAGATCGGTATCCCGATTGGCCAGGTGCTGCTGCCGGGGCGCGAACAAGGGCACAATCTGCTATCGACTAGCCTCGCAATTGATCCCCATACGAACACCTTGTACTCCGTCACCAGTGATGGAGATAAGGGGCAAGGAGCGACAATATTCCACGCCAAGGTGTTTACCCATGGCTTGCCGCCGGCGTCATTCAAATGAGCCGTCTCAATGTTTGTTCCCCACACGTGTGTCCTATTGATCACATGGAGAAACCCCTATGACCCCTATTGGCGCAGAGCCTGACTCTTTGAATGCCAAGCGCGATACGACAAAAGCCTCGCGATGGGTATGTCGTATCTTTGCCATTGTATTACTGATGCTTGGGCTGGCCCTTTCCATTGGCGGTATCATCTTGGTTGCGGACGCAGGTTCTGCGTACTACCTGATTACCGGGCTGGCCTTCATCACAAGCGCTGTACTTCTCTGGCGCGGCGATGCGCGAGGGATTTGGGTCTATGCCGCAATGCTGGTCTGGACCACGGCCTGGAGTTTGTGGGAGGTGGGTTTTAACGGCTGGCAACTGGCGCCGCGGCTCATTGGTCCGTTTGTTCTCGGCGCAGTACTTCTGCTACCGCATTTCACCCGACTCAAGCCAGCGCCGAGCACCCGGAAACTTCCACGCGGCTGGCCATCGTTTGCCGGCGGTCTGGTCGCTGCAATTGCTTTGGGGAGCGTCAGCCACGCTTTCGGACCCGATGCCCCGGACTTTCCGATGTTGAGACGCGGCGTGCAATCGCAGGCGCCAGCGAAACTACCTGAACCACTGGCCAACAACGAGCGTACCGACTGGCAAGCCTACGGCAATGACCAGGGCGGGACCCGCTTCAGTCCGCTTGCAGACATAGACACAACCAACGTCTCGAAACTGGTCAAAGTCTGGGAAGCCGACATGGCGCCAGTGAACGGCGATCTCAACGCGATCGAAGGCACCCCCATCATGATGGGTAGCTCCCTGTACGCGTGTGATGGCAATAACGGTATCCATGCATTCGATGCGGAAACCGGCAAAGAATTGTGGCGCCGCGACATTTCCAACGGCGTACCGCAGTCGGGCAAACCTTGTCGGGGTGTGGCGTACTACAAAGTGCCTGACGCCAATGGGTTCTGCTCAGAGCGCATCTACGCCCCCAGCCACAACCCCACGCTGGTGGCACTGGATGCGAAAACCGGTGAGTATTGCCCTGGGTTTGGTAACAACGGCGCAGTCGATCTGACAAAGGGCGTCGCACCTTACCCCCATGGCTTGTTCTATGTCAGCTCGGCACCGCAAGTCATCCGCGGCAAGATTGTCGTCGGTGGCGGCATTCCCGACGGGCAATACTGGGGTGGTCCGTCCGGCGTTATCAGGGCGTTTGATGCAGTAACAGGCGAACTCGCCTGGGCCTTTGATGCCGGCGCGCCAAATCGCCTCGGCCTGCCACCTGAAGGACAGTATTACACGCCTTCCACGCCCAACAGCTGGGCCCCGATCAGCGCGGATGAGAAGCTCGGTCTTGTATATTTGCCAGTGGGCAACGCGACACCTGATGCTTACGGTGGGCAGCGCCGTCCCTATGACGAGGACATCTCCAGTGCGGTGATCGCTCTCGACGCGGAGACTGGTCGACTGCGCTGGAAATTTCAGGCCACGCACCATGACATCTGGGATTATGACGTCGCTTCTCAGCCCACTCTGTTGAATTGGCCTACCGCAAAGGGCATGCGGCCAGCACTGATCCAACCAACCAAGCGCGGCGAGATTTTCGTGCTCGACCGCGAGACTGGCGAGCCGATCAAGGCGGTGGAAGAACAGCCTGTGCCTCAGCGTGATATTGCTAAAGGCGAATGGCTGTCCCCTACCCAACCTGCCTCTGTCGAGCTCCCTGCTTTCAGGGGGCCTCAACTGCGCGAAAAAGACATGTGGGGGGCGACGCCGATCGACCAGATGGTTTGCCGGATCATGTTCAAACAATCGCGCTACGAGGGCCAGTTCACGCCCATCACGCTCGACAAAAATGTCTTGATCGATCCCGGTTCAATGGGGGGTGTGAACTGGAATGGCATCTCGCTGGACGTTGATCGTGGGCTGATGATCGTCAACTGGACTCAGGTCCCTGACCGAATCGAGTTGGTCACACGCGAAGAAGCAACGCAACGCAATTTCAGGATTGCACCGGGTCTGGACGCAGGGGGACAAGCCGAGCAGCCTATGCTTGACACGCCCTACGGTGCTTATCGGGTCAACTTCCTTTCGCAGCTTGGCATTCCTTGCAATGCGCCGCCTTGGGGCCTGATTGGCGCTGTTGATCTTGTCAGTGGCAAGCTCATCTGGTCCAAGCCATTTGGCTCACCGCGTGACATTGGCCCGTTCGGTCTGCCGACCCTGGTCTCCATCCCAATCGGTACACCGACCGCCGGTGGCGCCGTGACGACACGTGGCGGCCTGGTATTTATCGGTGGTGCAGCAGAGCATACGTTCCGTGCCTTGGATGCCGCCACCGGCCGGGAGCTGTGGAGCAGCCGCCTGGCCACCAGCGCCAATGCCACACCCATGACCTACCGCAGTCCTGTGAGCGGAAGGCAATTTGTGGTGGTCGCCGAAGGTGGGCGCCCGCATTATCGTACGAAGCCTGGTTCGAAGCTGGTTGCCTTTGCAATTCCAGACAGCAAGTGATCGCTGCTGACAATAGCTGATCGACTAAGGAGCCAGGCCATCGCGACCTGTCTCCAAAGTCTTGGACAGGGCAAATTTGCCTGCCTCTGAAATGGGTCTATATCCATTTCAGTATCAAAACGCCCGGTGCATTAGCATCGGGCGTTTTGTATTTCAGGGAGAGTGGTAACGCCTGCCACATATCCCCCTGCACAGAAACATCACCCTTCACTAAAACTGAAGCCCTCACCTCTAAATCCGCCTTTCGCCGCGATGAGCCCATCCCTATGGTTAATCCACTGGCCGGCAGTCACTTCGCCCTGCCAGTGAATCGAGGAGATACGATGGTCGACGTTCTGGTGATAGGTGGCGGCAACGCTGCGTTATGTGCCGCATTGATGGCACGAGAGGCTGGCGCCAGCGTGATGCTGCTGGAAGGCTCGCCGAAAGTCTGGCGCGGCGGAAATTCGCAGCACACGCGCAACCTGCGCTGCATGCACGACGCGCCTCAGGATGTGCTGGTCGATGCCTATCCCGAAGAAGAATATTGGCAAGATCTGCTTAAAGTCACCGGTGGTCTTACCAACGAGAAACTGGCGCGCATCGCCATTCGCGCATCGTCATCTTGCCGTGATTGGATGCGTTCACATGGTGTGCACTTTCAGCCGCCCTTGTCGGGTGCTCTTCATGTGGCTCGCACCAACGCGTTTTTCATGGGCGGCGGCAAGGCATTGGTCAATGCCTACTTTCGCAGCGCCGAACGCCTGGGCGTGAAGATCCGTTATGACGCTCAAGTCACCGACATAGAACTGGAAAACGGTGCTTTCGTCGCAGCTCACCTGGCCGAACGCATGGTAGGTGGACAGCGATTCCCAGCGGAGCGTATCGAAGCACGCGCTTGCGTCCTGGCGGCTGGCGGGTTTGAGTCCAACCGTGAATGGTTACGGGAGGCTTGGGGCCAAAACGAGCGTGGTGAATGGCCATCGGACAACTTTCTGATCCGCGGCACTCGCTTCAATACCGGTGTGTTGTTGCGACGAATGCTCGATCTTGGCGCCGATGCAGTTGGCGACCCGACCCAGGCACATATGGTTGCCATCGACGCCCGGGCTCCGCTTTACGACGGCGGTATATGTACCCGCATCGACTGCGTGTCCCTGGGCGTGGTTGTCAACCGCGATGGCGAACGGTTTTACGATGAGGGTGAGGATTTCTGGCCCAAGCGTTATGCGATTTGGGGCCGTCTGGTTGCAGGACAACCCAACCAGCAGGCCTACTCGATTATCGACCAACAGGCGCTTGGCCGCTTCATGCCGCCGGTGTTCCCCGGAACCACAGCCCGGACGTTGCCAGAACTTGCTCGCCTGTTGAACTTGCCGCAAACGCAGTTCGTTAAAACCATCGAAGACTACAACAACGCTTGCCATGTCGGCACGTTCGACCACACCACGCTCGACGACTGCCATACCGAAGGACTTATTCCCGCCAAGACTCACTGGGCAAGGCCGCTCACCAAACCACCCTACTACGCCTACCCCCTCAAGCCAGGTGTCACCTTTACCTATCTCGGCTTGGCGACCGACGAAACGGCCGCCGTGCACTTTGATGGCAAGGCCAGCCCGAACCTGTTTGTCGCCGGAGAAATGATGGCTGGCAACGTACTAGGCAAGGGTTATACCGCGGGTATTGGCATGGCCATCGGTACCGCCTTCGGACGAATCGCCGGCGTACAGGCCGCGCTTTGTGCAGGGTTTGGCCTTTCTCCTGTGAAATCGGAGCTTCAACATGCAGCTGTTTGATCCCCAGGTATCCAGTCAACTGATCCCGGTCCTCAACCTGCAGGAAACCGAAGTCGAACGGCAGATGACCATTTGCAATGCCTGCCGCTATTGCGAAGGTTTCTGTGCCGTATTCCCCGCAATGACCCGGCATCTGGAATTCGGTCAGGCCGACATTCACTACCTGGCGAACCTTTGCCACAACTGCGGCGCATGCCTGTCAGCCTGCCAATACGCTGCCCCGCACGAATTTGCCGTCAACGTGCCCAAAGCCATGGCTAAGGTACGTCTGGAAACCTACACCAATTACGCCTGGCCGCAGCCACTGGGCAAATTGTACCAACGCAACGGCCTTACCTTGGCACTGGCTTCAGGCGCGGGGTTGGCGCTGTTCCTATCGCTGACCTTGATGATCATGGGCAACCTGTTCATTGCCATGCCAGACGGTAACTTCTACAAGATCTTTCCACACAACACGTTGGCACTGATGTTCAGTGCGGTGTTCGGTTTCGCCGTGTTGGCCCTAGGCATCGGCGTGCGTCGATTCTGGCGCGAAATCTCACCCGCCGAGGCACCGCTGCCGTTGAAAGCCAGTGCAGCACTGGAGGCCGGCGCCAACGTCGCACAACTCAAGTACCTGGACGGCGGACATGGGGAAGGCTGCAACAACGCTGACGACGAATTCACCCTCTGGCGCCGCCGCTTTCATCACCTCACTTTCTACGGGTTCATGTTGTGCTTCGCAGCCACGGGCGTTGCCACCCTTTATCACTTTTTGCTGGATTGGTCGGCGCCGTACCCGATTTTGAGCCTGCCGGTATTGCTCGGCATTTTCGGTGGTGTAGGTCTGTTGATCGGCCCGGCAGGTTTGCTCTGGATGAATTTGCGGCGTAACCCGCAACAGGGTGATGAGAACCAGAAACCCATGGACCGTGGCTTCATCGCGCTCTTGTTCCTGGTCAGCGCCAGCGGCCTGGCATTGCTTGCCGGGCGCGAAACCAGTGCGTTGGGCCTGTTGCTTGCGATCCATCTGGGCCTGGTCATGGCGTTCTTCCTGACCATGCCCTACAGCAAATTCGCCCACGGCATATTCCGCAGCGCTGCGTTGCTGAAATACACCATTGAAAAACGCCAACCCAACCCGATCAGTGCGGGCGGCGAATGACAGGTGTTTTTCAAGAGCGCGCCGACGGCATCCTCGGCGCCGTTAAGTTGAAAGTAACCTTCATGAGAATCACAAGGAGAGTTTTACAGATGCTCAAATAAATTACCGAGACATTTCTCAAGAACAGACGTGACATGACTTAGGTCCCGTCTTCTCATCAACTTACCGTGTGTCACGTCAAGCTCGACGCGTCCACAAAAAATCCAGTAGAGCTTCGCTGGGATCAACCGTTGCAGACATTCTTTAATGCTCTTCCGAGCGGAAGACCAACCTGAAGATGTGTTCGATTATCTGACTAATAAAAACAAAAGCAGAGATTATCATGACCACTCATTTGAACTGCAACACGCTTAATACTTCCATCGCATTGCTGCTGCTTTGCGGAGCGGCCAACAGTCATGCACAAGAAGCCTTCAGTCCCGAATCCCCTTGGATGTTGGGAGACTGGGGCGGCCTACGCACAGAATTGCTGGAAAAAGGTTATACCTTTAACGTGCTCTACACGGGCGACGCAGCGACGAATCTTGCTGGTGGCTACGATTCGCACACCACGGCGCGGTATACCGACCAACTTGCGCTGATGAGCAATTTTGACCTTGAGAAAATACTTGGCTGGGAAGATGCTGATTTTCAATTCACCATATCGGATCGTAACGGGCGCAATCTAACCAACGATGTACTCACCGATCCTCGTGTGGGAGGCATCAGTCAGGTTCAAGAGGTATACGGGCGCGGCCAGACCTGGCGACTTACGCAACTCTGGTATCGTCAAAAGTTCTTTGACGGCGGGCTGGATATCAAACTGGGTCGCATGAATTTTGGCGAGGACTTCGGCAGCTTCCCCTGCAAATTCCAGAACTTGGCATTTTGCGGCGCGCAGCCTGGTAACTGGGCCGGCGATATCATTTATAACTGGCCAATCACTCAATGGGCGGGCCGTGTAAAGGTCGCATTGAGCGATAACACTTATGCGCAGATCGGTGCGTACGAGCAAAACCCTTCCTACCTGGAAATAGGTAACGGCTTCAAACTCAGCGGCAGCGGCAATGAGGGTACCTTGGTACCTGTCGAGCTGGTCCATACCACGTCGCTGGGAGCCGGACGGCTGCCAGGGGAATATCGCGTAGGGGCGTATTACAGCAGCCGTGACGCAAACGACGTCAACACAGAAGAAAACGGCATAGCAAAATCCCGCGACAGTAAACACGGCGCATGGATTGCCGGGCAACAACAAGTCTGGAAAGATCCGGACTTCGCTGCTCGCGGGCTGACGGTGTTTGCCTATGCCACCGTGCATGACAAAGCCACCAATATGATCGATCGCTATGCGCAAGTAGGCGCTTACTACACGGCCCCCTTCAAATCTCGCCCGAATGACGAGATCGGCGTCGCCATCGCCAGTCTCCATGTGAATAACCGTTTCACAGATCATCAGCAGCAACTGAACGACCGGGCGGGGGTGAGCGATTACGACGACCCTCGCTACACACCGACACAAAGCTCAGAAACCAACATGGAAATTTACTATGGCTTCGGCGTGACCAAGTGGCTGACCGTGCGCCCCAACCTGCAATTTGTAGGCAATCCTGGCGGAGTCAGCGAGGTCAGGGATGCATGGGTGGCCGGTTTGAAATTCGAGACCAGTCTGTAAGAGGCTCTTCCTATGCAATTTATTTTCAGCCTGAATTCGCACAAACACGGGAGACTACGACAATGACGTTTTGCAGCCTACAGAATCGAGTTCAACTGCTCACGAAGTGCGTCGCCGCCCTGGCCTCTAAATTGTCGAGTCACTCGTTCTCGTACTTGGAGCAATTTCCCGAAGCCGTCCTGTTGTCCGATCGTCCGGCAGCACAAGACGAGGTATAACAGCCGAAACACGGCGCCGTAGGTTGGGCGCGCCTTGGAACGCTGCAAAATGATCCCAACCAAACTCAGAAATATGTACCTGACAAACGTCTCATCACTTGATAGGAGTACTTTCATGTCTTGGTCCAAACCTGCTTACACCGACCTGCGTATCGGTTTTGAAGTCACCATGTACTTCGCAAACCGTTAAGTTTGTATCTGATGGACAGCGCCTCGGCCTGCCGAGGCGCTTTATTTTAAGTTCCAGAATGATGGAGCAGCCATGTTCGTCCAGATTCTAGGTTCCGCGGCCGGTGGCGGTTTCCCCCAGTGGAACTGCAACTGCGCCAATTGCGCAGGTTTTCGCAACGGCAGCCTGCGGGCCCAGGCGCGCACTCAGTCATCCATCGCGATTTCCGATGACGGTGTGAGTTGGGTGCTGTGCAACGCCTCTCCGGACATTCGCGCCCAGCTTCAGAGTTTCGCCCCTATGCAGCCGGGCCGAGCCCTGCGGGAC